>JAFGXD010000098.1 GCA_016936815.1 Bacteroidales bacterium | reverse complement strand
ATCACCATTTTACAAAAAGGTTCCAAAAAACACATATCGTTATAACGAGCGGGAACCTCTTTTAATTTCTCATGTTAAAATGGCTTTGCTTAAAATTCCGGAGAAAAATTTAAGCGGAGTTCAGAAATTTTTGCTATTAATTCTTTGGGCTGTATTTTTGGCATCGCCTACAGCAATACTTTTGTTATCAAATAATAGTTTTTAAACTGAAACATTAAACTCCCGTAAAGCATCGTTGAGTGAAGTCTTTTTATCGGTAGATTCTTTTCTTTTTCCAATAATTAGAGCACAAGAAACCTGATATTCTCCTGCGGGAAATTTCTTAGGGTAAGATCCGGGAATAACTACCGAGCCCGAAGGAATAACCCCCTTATATTCAATAGCTTTTGAGCCTGACACATCTATTATTCTTGTTGATTGAGTTATTACAACATTTGCACCTAAAACAGCGTCTTTTTCTATTTTCACCCCTTCAACCACAATAGATCTAGATCCAATAAAACAATTATCTTCAATAATTACCGGAGCAGCCTGAACAGGTTCCAAAACACCGCCAATTCCTACACCTCCGCTTAGGTGAACATTTTTCCCAATTTGGGCACAAGAACCTACAGTAGCCCAAGTATCAACCATTGAACCTTCATCTACATAAGCTCCAATATTTACATACGAGGGCATTAAAATTACACCGGGAGAAATAAAAGAGCCGTATCTTGCTACAGCATGAGGAACAACTCTTATTCCCAATTGTTCATAGTTCTTTTTTAATGGAATTTTGTCGTGGAATTCTAGCGGTCCGGCTTCTGTAACCTCCATTTGTTTTATAGGAAAATACATAATTACAGCCTTTTTAACCCATTCGTTTACCATCCAACCCTTAGAAACAGGTTCAGCAACTCTTAAATTTCCTTTATCAAGAAATTCAATTACTTCAAAAATTGTTTCCTGAATTAAGGTATCTTTTAGCATTTCCCTGTTTTCCCAGGCTTTTTCAATAATTTCCTTGTACGAGTCGAACATAAGTTTGGGTTTTTTGTATATTTGTATTTCAACAAAAATAATGAATCATGATGAAAATAATCAGTATTCGTAAAATTTATATTCTTTTGCTTTTAACAATAGTTTTTTCTTCTTGTAAAAAGGAAGAAATTGATATTGAAAAGCCGGTAATTTCCAATTTGAAAATAGGTGAAAATAACGAAGCCATTTTGTATAAAAGTGAAGTAATTTACCTTGAATTCGATGCTTCTGATAATTCAGAACTTGCAAATTATAAAATTAGCATTTCAAAATCGGCAAAGGGCGATCCTGCAAGTGAAACCGGTTGGGAATTTTCTAAAATCTACAATATTCCTTCAGGAAAGACAACTTACAAAGTAATAAATCAACAAATTACTGTTCCTACGGATGCATTGTCGGCTAATTATAATTTTACTATTACCCTTTACGACCGTTCGGGGAATTATTTTGCTTATACAACGGTTGTTCCCTTAATTTCTGAATAAAAAAAACCGCCCAAGGGAGAGCGGTTTTCGGAAAACTAACCAAACTAGGTTACTTGAACTCAATGGAAAGATTGCTTATTGAGAATGGGTTATATGGACTTAACCCGGGAAGTCGTGAGTCAATGTTATCGTACTGAGTGCCAGGAGAAGCTCCGCCCTGAACAAATCCTCCACTATTAAAATATCCGGGAGCATCGGTATTATGAAGGTAAGCTTCTACTGAAGCAGAATCTATTGTAGGCCATACTTCGTAAATTTGAGCACTTAACACATTTTTAATTGAATTGGTAACAAGTAAAGCTGTTCTATCGGAAGAATCAAGAGTTCTTCTTGGAATACCAACTTCTGCAACACCAATATTTTCAGTTTTTATGCCTGAAGCAACAAAAGCCCAATCGAATCCTACATCGTCGTTATAGAATTTTGCATTAGGATGGTCTGAATTTCCCCATACATCAATAACATCGCCATCTTTTCCTGCAAACATTTTTAAATTCTGCATTGAATAAGGATTGGTTAAAGGATTTTCAAGAGGTAAGTTGGCAATATAAACAACCATATATTTTTCGTAATCTAATTCTCCTGCCTCGCTATAGTCTACGCGATACATAGTTTCTGTAAGAGCTGCAAAAGAATTAACATCAAAGTTTGCAGGTTTAATTATTGCAACTCCTTTAACAGGACTTGTGTTCCAGAAAACCTGAACAGCTTTTCCACCATCGGCATTACCTTCGTAATCGGCATCTGTAACTGTCATTTGGTATTCATAATTGATTCCATCATAACTGGAGTTTTCAATAACAACCATGTGTTTATCGCGGCCATCTTCTTCGCCGGTATATGTAAAATCAATAGGATGATTTATATTATAAACAGCGATAAAAGTCATAATATCCTGAATAATTTGTGCAGCTTCTTCGCCTATATAAATAAAATTTGCAAGGTGTTCATAAATTACATCTCCGGGTATAGTGTCTGTCATTACTCCTTTGTAATTTACAGATTTTGCACCACTAAACGGGTGTGAAATAGCGTCGGGAATATCAACCTTAAAAGTAGAAGGAATAATATTTCCTGTAGGATTTTCATCTTGGTCTTTGTCTTTCTTACAGCCTGTAATAACTATGGAACCTAATACCAGGGTGGCTAACACGAATAAAAAAGTCTTTTTCATTTCAATAAATTTTTTAGTTTCATGTACATTACACAAGAACTAAAATTTACCCTTATAAAAAAAACTGAATTATTCTTTTCTTAGAAATTCGGCAGTATAGCTTTCCAAATTTTCAGTTATTTCTTCCGGACTTCCGCTTGCTATTATTTTCCCCCCATTTTTTCCTCCTTCCGGACCAATGTCAATAATATAATCGGCCATTTTAATAACGTCCATATTATGTTCGATAATAATTATTGAATTTCCTTTGTCGGTAAGTTTGTTTAGTACTCCCATTAACACTCTTATATCCTCAAAATGAAGGCCTGTAGTTGGCTCGTCGAAAATGTAAAGTGTTTTTCCTGTATCTTTTTTTGCCAGCTCTGTTGCCAGTTTAACTCTTTGTGATTCTCCGCCCGAAAGAGTTGTACTAGGTTGACCAAGAGTTATATACCCCAAGCCTACTTCTTTTAGAGCTTTAATTTTATTTACAATTGATGGAATATTTGAAAAAAATTCAACAGCCTGATTTATTGTCATATTTAGAACATCGTTTATGTTCTTGCCTTTATATCTTATTTCAAGAGTTTCTCTGTTGTATCTTTTTCCAAAACACTGGTCGCAATTTACATATACATCGGGGAGGAAGTTCATCTCTATTGTTTTTACTCCGGCACCCTGACAAGTTTCGCATCTTCCGCCCTTAACATTAAAAGAAAATCGTCCTGATTTGTAACCTCGTATTTTTGCTTCGGGAACCATTTCAAAAAGTTTTCTAATGTCGCCAAAAACGCCTGTGTAAGTGGCAGGATTAGAACGAGGCGTGCGTCCTAAAGGCGATTGGTCAACTTCAATTACTTTATCAATATTTTCCAAACCTTTTATACTTTTGTATGGAAGAGGTTCATCAAGAGATCTGTAGAAATAAGCTGATAAAATAGGATGAAGTGTTTCATTTATTAAGGAAGATTTTCCGCTACCCGAAACTCCTGTAACACAAATTAATTTACCCAAAGGAATTTCCAAATCAACATTTTTAAGATTATTTCCTGTTGCTCCTTTTAGAATAATGCTTTTACCATTTCCGGGACGTCTTATTTCAGGAATGGGAATTTTTTTACGACCAGTAATATATTCTGCCGTAAGGGATTGCGAGTTTTTTAATTGCTCAACAGTTCCTGAAAAAGTAATTTTTCCACCAAATCTACCTGCACCGGGGCCAATATCAACAACATAATCGGCTGCGCAAATCATTTCTTTGTCGTGCTCAACAACAATAATTGAATTTTGATTATCGCGTAAAGTTTTTAAAGATTTAATAAGTTTTAAATTATCTCTTTGATGTAGGCCAATACTTGGTTCATCTAAAATATACAGAACATTAACGAGTTTTGAGCCAATTTGAGTTGCCAGTCTTATTCTCTGACTTTCTCCACCTGAAAGGGATTTGGAGCTGCGACTAAGACTCAGGTAATTCAATCCAACATCTAATAGAAAAGCACAACGGTCTGTTATTTCCTTAATTATTTCGCCGGCTATTTTTAATTGTCTATCGTCCAATTTTTTAGGAAGATTTTTTATCCAGTTATGCAAATCGCTAATATCCATAGCCGACAATTCAGCGATGTTTTTCTTAGCAATTTTAAATTGTAGAGATTCCTTTTTTAAGCGAGTTCCCAAACATTCAGGACATATTTTTTTACTAATAAATTTATCGGTCCATTTGTTTTTAGCCTTTGAATTTCCCTGATTTTGAGTTTTTTCTATATAGCTTAGTATTCCATCGAACGACATTAAATAATTTGATGAATTCCCTAAAGGAGTATTAACAAGTCTAAAAGTCTCTCCGGAGCCGTATAATATTATATTTAAAGCGGTTTCGGGTAAAGTATTAATGGGGTCTTTAAGCGAAAACTCGTATTTATGAGCAATAGCCTCAATCTGCCAGAAAATTATGGAGCTTTTATATGGTCCCAGAGGAACAATTCCTCCTTTATAAATGCTTTGATTATCGTCGGGAATAATTTTAGAGATATCTATTTCCTTAATTTCGCCTAAACCGTTGCATACACTACATGAGCCTTGAGGAGAGTTAAAGGAGAAAGAATTCGGCTGAGGTTCATTATAAGATATTCCGGATTCTGGGCACATTAATTCTCGTGAAAAATATCTTGCTTCATTTTTTTCAGCATCAAGAATCATAATAATTCCCTTTCCAATTTTCATTCCTGAATCAATAGCTGTTTTAACCCGTTTTTCGCTTCCCGGTTCAATAATTAATCTATCAATTACTTGCTCAATATAGTGAGCTTTGTATCTGTCGGTTTTTAGTCCCGGTCGCAGTTCCACAACTTCGCCATCGATTCTAACATATAGATAACCTTTTTTGCGCATTTGTTCGAAAAGCTCCTTATAATGTCCTTTTCTTCCTTTTACAATTGGAGCTAAAACCAGAGTCTTTTTGTTTTCGAACTCTCTAAAAATTAGGTTTTTTATTTGTTCATCGGTATATTTCACCATTGGTTTTCCGGTAACATGGGAATATGCAATTCCTGCACGAGCATAAAGCAGCCGAAGGAAATCGTAAATTTCGGTAACGGTTCCAACAGTGGATCTTGGATTTTTATTTGTGGTTTTTTGTTCTATGGAAATAACCGGGCTAAGACCAGTAATTTCGTCAACATCAGGGCGTTCAATATTGCCAAGAAACTGACGTGCATAAGCCGAAAAAGTTTCTATATAACGTCGTTGTCCTTCTGCATGAATTGTATCGAAAGCCAGAGAAGACTTACCCGAACCGCTAATCCCTGTAATTACAGTAAGTTTGTTGCGGGGAATGCAAATATCTATGTTTTTTAGATTGTGAACCCTGGCGCCAAAAACAGCAACTTCATCTTTTTTTTCCACCTTAAATAAAAAGTCTTTTAGTTAGTCATTTTTTCTCAAATCTCTGTAACCCTTTTTAGGAATAGTTACCGAGTATTGTTTTTTGTTTTTGTTTGTCAATGATAATCCTCTTATCCAAGGGTTTAATTCTCTAAGAATTTTATAATTGGTATTGTGCTCTAAGGCAAAATCTGCCCAGTCGGTAATTGTTGAATCAACAACAATCTCTTCTGTAATAGGCATTTGGTATAAATCTTTTTCTCTAAAATGAAAACTAAATAATTTAGGGTTATCCATTATTAATTTAATAGCTACAATTCTATAAACATATCTGGCAGTTTCGCTATTTAGGTGTAAATCGTAATAATCGTTTACCTTTTGTTGTTTAAGTTGCTTATCTAATCCACCCATTCCCATATTATAAGATGCCGCAACCAAGCTCCAGCTTTCATATTTTTTATAAGCATCGTTTAGCAATTTACAAGCCGCTTCTGTTGCCAGAATCAAGTTATACCTTTCATCAACTTCGTTATTTATTTCAAGTCCATATTCAAGTCCTGTAGCTTTCATAAATTGCCAGAATCCGCTTGCTCCGGCAGGTGAAACTACGTTCATAAGTCCACTTTCGGCAAGTGCCAAATATTTAAAGTCTGCGGGAATATTATTTTTTTCCAAAATTGGCTCAATAATGGGAAAGTATTTATTTGCTCTTTTGAAAAACATTAGGGTTTGCGATTGCCAGTAGGTGTTAACAAGCAATTCTCTGTCGAGGCTTTCCATAACATCGAAATATTGAATAGGCATTTCTTCGCCGGCAAAATCAACTTTTTCCGGAATATTAAGACTAAAAACACTATACTTTAAATTAAATTCATCCTGATGTGGTTGGTCTTCGGGAGAAATTACATAAGAATAATTGAAAAGATTAATAACAACCCAAATAATTAACAGTCCGGCTAAAACAGAGCCGGTTTTTATTATGGTTGGCAATATTTTTTTCATATACAAATATTTGAATATTAATAAATTAATTTGGGAATTGGTTAATAATCTCTTTAGGGCTTATTTCTGTTTTGTTACTTTGGTATTAATATACAAAGCCAGAAAAACCACAGAAATAAAAACCCACAAAAGAATTTGAATTGTAATTCCCGGTTTTTTTACAAAATTAAGGATATAGACCGACAAAAACACGGAAATTAAAGAAATAATGAATAAAAATATTGCAACATTTTTTTCTGAAAAGCCTCTATAAACCAAATGATGTGTTGTATGGTCTTTTCCACCAATAAAAGGAGATTTTCCTTTTAAAAGGCGATTAATTGTAACTGTAGTAGTGTCGACCATTGGAACAAGAAAGATTAGAATAACCATTAGTATTTGTTTAGGAATGGCACAAACACAATGCGATTGAGTGTTGTTCCAAACAAGCAAAATACTTATAGCAGCAAGTAAAGAACCCAGAACTTGACTGCCATTATCGCCCATATACATTTTAGAAGGAGACCAATTAAAATAAAGAAAACTAATCATTGCGGCCAATGTTCCAATAAGAATAAAAGCAATTCCTGAATCTAAATTGGAAAAAAACAGAAAATAATTAACAAGCAAACCGAGAAAAATAGAGATTGAAACAATGGTAGTAACAGCATCCATATTGTCGAGCATATTTATGGAATTCATTATGCCAACAACCCAAAGTATTGTTATTAAATAATTGAAATATTCGTATGGAAAAATAGAGATATAGATTCCAAAGCGGATTAAGATAATTCCCGATAGAATTTGAACAAAAAACTTAAAGTATGGTGAAGTGTTAATAATATCGTCGGATAAACCCATTAAAAAAGAAAGTGTTACAACAATTGCAATTCCAACTAAAGGGTTTTCGAAATTTGGATTATCTTCTGTATAAAACAGATGAAACAAAAGTCCAACAATAAAAAAAACGTAAATAGTAATACCTCCTGAAACGGGTTTCGACTGGCTACCCCATCTAATTCCGCTTATATTGGCTTTTTTTAAAGTATGTTTTTTGGATTTATTTAGGAAGAACTTATGAAGAAAAAAACTAAAAATTACACAAGCAACAAAAAACCCGGCGAATATAAAATCCATCTCAAATTATTTTTTTCTAAAAAACAACATTTTATTAATTATTCTTTTCCAAATAGGAATTCTTTCAGGTTCGGCATCTTCAAAATATCCATATCCATAAGCGCCATTGTTTCCGTAGCTGCCGTATCCGTAACCATATCCATAACCATAGCGAGTTTGTTTAGAATCGAGTCCGTTTAAAACCACAGACAATTTTGTAATTTGTTTATCATCAACTAAGTGGTTAATGTTATTAATATAATTTCTTCTGCTGTAACCGGCTCTGGTTACATAAATAGGGAAAGAAGCTTTTCTAAAAACACTTACACCATCCGAAACAATTCCAATAGGAGGAGTATCAATAATAATGTAATCGTAAGTAAGTTTTAGATGTTCCAAAAGACTATCCATTTCCTTGCTAATTATTAATTCTGAAGGATTTGGAGGTATGGGACCTGCTGTAACAAAATGCAGATTTTCGAACTTAGAGTGTTTAATACAATCCTCAACACCATGTTTGTTTATTAAAATGGTTGAAATTCCTTTATCGTTAATTATGTCAAAACCTTTATGAATTCTTGGTTTTCTAAGGTCGAGGTCGAGCAGAATTACTTTTTTCCCTGAAATTGCCAAAATACCTGCTAGATTAATTGCAACAAAAGTTTTTCCCTCACCCGGCACAGTAGATGAAACCGTAACAACTTTATTTTCCTGTCCATGAGAAATAAACTCCAAATTTGTTCTTAGAGTACGAAATGCCTCAGAAATAATAGATTTGGTGTTAATATTAACAATTAGTTGAGAAACAGGTATTTCTTTATTGTATTTTGGAATGGTTCCAACAATTGGTGCATCGGTATATGAAGTTATATCGTTAATTGAAACTATTTGGCTATAAAGCAAATATCTTATAATAATAACCATAAAACTAATAAGCATTGCCAGAAGAATAAAAACTATTAATACAGTCTTTTTCAGTGGAAAAATGGGGGAATTAGGAATTGGAGAACGTTGAAGAATAATATTTTGCGAAACATAACCTGCTTGTGAAATGGAATATTGAGCTTTTTTCTCTATTAATTGTGTAAGAAACTCCTCATTTATTTCATAAATTCTAGTAAGTCTGGCATATTCAACTTCGTTATAGCCCTTTGTATTAAAAATTTCTTCCTGATATTCGTTTATTTTTTTATCGTATTCAATAGTTTTTTGTTTTAGTGTTTTTATAGTGTTGTCGATAAATTCCTTTAGTGTATTTTTTAAATTAGTAATCTGACCTTCAAGTATTTTAATTTTGTTATGATTGGCAGTAATATCGTTTTGCAATTCTTCTTTTCGATCGTTTTTTTCTTGCAAAGAATGTAAAATACTAACAATGTTTCCTTCCGATTTAGCTCCCGAGAGAAGAGCAATAAGTTCATAAATGTTCATGTTGTGGTTCTCATGAATTTCTGTTCTTATTCTATCTAAAGTAACAAGTTCGAATTCAATATCCATTATTTCCTTTTCGAATTCATGAATTTTTGTTGTGTAAAGAGGGAAAGTTGACATAGTCATATCTGAATTCGGAGAAATATTATTTGATTTTTTAAAAGCATGAATCTGCCTTTCTGTTTCCGATAATTTCTTGTAAACCTGATCTTGTTTTTCCTCAATAAACTTTAGAATACTTTCTGTACTTTCTCTTTGTCTTTCAACATCATACTTTCTAAATTCGTCTGCAATGGTATTTACAACCTCTGCTGTTTTCTGAGCATTATTGTCGGTATAAGCAATTTCAATAGTATTAGCCTGTTGGTTTAATAGTTTAATTTCCAATTTATTAAGATGGTAATTTATTATATTTCCAGGTTCTCTAATAATAAAATAGAATTTTCTTTTTTCCAGATTTTCTTCTGAATTAAATAAGGCATAATCAGAAACATCAATTTGCATTTTCATTGTTCCAATTTTAAAAGGAACACCAAATTCAAGGTTTTCCATTTCAATATTAGCGCCGTCAATTTTTAATGAAAAATTCTTACTATCTAAAATTCCAACATCAATTTTGCTTTCAAATAAACCTCCACCTTCAAGAATTTTCACTTCAAATGGTGAATTTCTATAGAGTTCTGTTGAAAGAAAAGTCCCTTCATTATAATATCCTATTGCAACGGGCAGTTTATTAAAAACTCTTTTTAAAAATTCCGGCGAACGCATTAGTTCAATTATCTGAGCCAGATTTTTTTCTTCATACAATCCATCAACCTCCAAAATTTTATTTGTTTTATCGCCTGTACTTATCTGAAGAATTGAAACTGATTTGTAAAGAGGGGGGGTATATCTTAGGTAAAGAAATGCACCAAAAATAGCAGCAATCATAATAAGCGAAACAATCCAGATACTTCTCTTAATTATTGTAAGAAAAATTCTAAAATCGAAAGTTTCGTTTATTAATGGTATTTTTTTTGGCATATTAATTATTTAAAAATATTTACTAAAAGCAAACCTGTTGTAACTAGTGATAGATAAGGGGTTAACTCTTGCAAAATTCTGGAACTGTATCGCGGTCTTGAATCCACGTAAATAATATCGTTTGCCTGAAGTACAAAATTTGCATCTTTCATTTTCTCTATTTTTGACAAATCGAAACGAAAAATCTGTGGATTATTTAAATCGCCTCTAATCAGTTTAATTTTATAAGACATACTATAATCCGAAATTCCTCCGGCTTCAGCAATTGCTTCAACAAGAGTGTAATTATCTTCTTTCATTAAAATTACTGAACCTGCAGCACTTCCATTTGCAAAAACAATTACTCTTTTGTTTGTTACTTTAATAAAAATAAAAGGATCCTGAAAGTATTTATGGTAGGCATCTTCAAGTTTTTCTTCGGCCTGACGTATTGTTAATCCCTCAAGATGAACAGTATCCAACATTGGCAATTTAACCATTCCATCGTATTCAATTTTATATTCCATTGAAGCATTTTGCAAATTAAAATCTGTTCCAAAAACATTTACTAATCGTTCGCCTTTATTGGAAAAAACCTTAACATCAAGCTTGTCGTAGGGTTTTAATATATATTCCTGAGGTGTAGATTCGAATCCTGAAAAATCGTTTTTGCTGTTTTCCTTAAACATTTGATTTGGATTGAGAATTTTGCAGGATGAAAAAGCCAGAGAAATAAACAAGAAAATTATCAATATCTGTGAAAAGTGAATTCCCACAGGTAACAACCTATTGTTTATTGAGGAAAAATAACCTCGTTTTTTGTTTAGTTTCAACATTATAACTTATAAAATACAAGGTCAAAGATAAAGATTTTTTTTTAAGTAAGGACAATTATTAAGTTTTGGAGTTTAATAATTCGTAGTAAAGGTTTTTCATATTGCCAACCAATGTTTCGAAATGAAATCTCTCTCTAACATAATCCCATCCTTTTCCTGCTATAGATTCTCTAAGTAAGTCGTTGTTAACCAGCTCTATAAGTTTAGTGGAGAATTCTTTAATATTTCCATTGTTTGTTAGAAGAGCAGTTTCTCCCGGGATAACAATATTTTCAATTCCCCCAACATTTGTACTAATAATTGCTTTGCCGGCGGCTTGTGCTTCAATTAAACTAACGGGTGTTCCTTCATTTAGCGATGTTAGGGCAATAATATCCATTCCGGCATAAACATAATCTACCTCTTTTATCCAAGAAGTAAAAGTTACAGTTGCCGAACGCAGCTTTGATTGTCCATTACAAACGTAATCAAGATTTAATTCTTCGGCTTTTGTTAGTAAACTTTCTCGGCTTTCACCATCGCCAACAACGAAAACTCGTATTTTTTTGTTGGATTTCATTCTTAATCTTTGAATTGCATCTAAGAAGAAGTTGTGATTCTTAATAGGTACAAGTCTTCCAACTATTCCTATGGCTATTTCATCGTCTTGAATTCTATAAGTTTCTCTAAATTCAAGTCTCTTTTTATCCATATTTTCTCTAAAACGCGAAAGGTTGAAACCAAGAGGAATAACTCTTATTTTATCTAGAGCAGTAATTTTGTATGTATTTGCTAATTCAAGTCTTTGATTTTCACTTACGGCAATAATCATATTTGTCTTTTTGGCCAAATTTCTCTCTATCTTCTTGAAAATACTAGACTTATAAGAATTAAAGTATGAATGAAAAACATGTCCGTGAAAAGTATGAACAACGACAGGAACCTTACAATTGTAAGCTGCTAATCGTCCTATTGTACCGGCCTTTGCTGCATGTGTATGAACAATATCCGGTTTAAATTCCTTTATTATTTTCTTTATTTTTTTATAGGCTATCAAGTCGTTTTTAGGACTTATCTCCCTACGCATTTCGTCAATAATTATGGGTGAAATTCCTAAATTATCTAAAATAAATTCTGAGCTGTCTTCGGTTTCGTCGCGCATACCTCCAAGCAACAAAGTTTCAAACTCCGGCTCCATATACTTGGTTAGGTTTGCTGCGTTATAAGTCGGCCCTCCCAGGTTAAATCTGTTAATAATTCGCAATACTCTTGGCATCGACGTTATTTAGTTTTATTACTTAATTTGGTCTTCTTCTTCTTTTATAGTGCAAAGAAAAATAAAAGTTGTTAAAATAATTATAAGTCTATGTTGTTTGTTGATTAACTTTGGTATTTTTTCCACCAATACTGAAAAACCAATAAAGCCCAAATATTAGCCGTTGCTTCACCCGGATTGCCGCTTTTTATTTGCTTTTTTAATCTTTCAACATATTTAAAATTGAACAAATTCTGACTTGCAATAAAGTCGATATTAAGTAAATCGTTGTTAATTATCGGTTGAAGTTCTGTTCTCAGCCATTTTAACAAAGGAACCTCGAAGCCATGTTTTGGACGATTGTATAATTCCTGCGGAAGAATTTGCCGGAAACTGTCCTGAAGAATTCTTTTCTTTAAAGATGAATTTATTTTAAAAGAGGAAGGAAGTGAAAAAGTAAAATTAACCAGATTATGATCTAGAAATGGAGTTCTAACCTCAAGACTGTTGGCCATTGATGACATATCGGTTTTTGTAAGCATATCGCCGGGTAAAAGCAATTTAACATCAGAAAGCAGTATTTTATTAATATCTCCGTTTTTGTCAATTTCCCTTATTATTGCTGATTTTCTTGATGCAAAATCAGTAAAATTCTTGTTCAAAATAAGATTTTCGCTTTGTTTGTCGCTCATTAAACAACACCAATTCCAATATCTTTCCTTTTCAGTTAATTGTAATCCTTTTGAATACCTTTTAAGCTGACGAATTCTGTTTAATACAGCGGAATTTCTTGATGAAGGTAAAATAGAAAGAACAGGAGAAGAAAACTTGAGTAAATAATTTGCAAAACTGTCTTTAGATGCCAAGAAATGTGCTTTATGTTTGTAATAACCTGCAAAAAGCTCGTCGGCACCGTCGCCAGAAAGTGCAACAGTTACATGTTTTCTTGTCTTTTTACTTAGAAGATAAACAGCAAGTCCCGATGAATCTGCAAAAGGTTCATCAATATAATCTAAGTAATTAAAAAGCTCAGAAAATAAATCTGAATTATTAAGTTTAAAGGTTTTATGGTCGGTTTTAAATTTTTCGGCAACAATTTCGGCATATTTTGTTTCGTCAAAAAATGGTTCGTCAGAATATCCAATAGAAAAAGTTTTTAGTCGGGAAGTATGACGTGAAGCCAAAGCAGTTATTACCGATGAATCTATACCTCCGGAAAGAAAAGCTCCTAAAGGAACATCGGCAACAAGTCTTTTTCTTACAGCTTCATCAAGCAATTCAATAATTTTTATTTTTGCATCATCGTAATTTCCTGAAAAATTTGCTGGTGTTGTGTAATTAATTGAATAATATGAATGCTTTTCAATTTTATTATTAATTACTTCCAAATAATTTCCGGGCTCCAGTTTATAAGTATTCTCGTAAATTGTATGAGGAGAAGGAATATAATTGAGGTTAAAAAATAATCTTAGGGAACTGTTATCAATTTTTTTTGGAATCCCTAAAGCGACCAAAGCCTTAATTTCGGAAGCAAAAATTAGTTTTTCGTTATTAATGTAGTAACATAGAGGATTTATTCCGAAACGGTCTCTTACAAGAATAAGTTTTTCTTGTAATTTATCGTATATTCCAAATGCAAAGCAACCATTAATTTTTTCAAAAGCTTTTACTCCATAACAAATGTACATTTTTAACAGTACTTCTGTATCTGAGGCTGTTAAGAAATTATATCCTTTTTGCTCAAGAATTTTTCTTTCTTCGCGATAGTTATAAAATTCCCCATTAAAAACAATAGTATAATTTCCTGTTTCATCGGAAAATGGTTGATTGGCAGCCTCGGAAGTGTCTATTACAGAAAGTCTTGTATGTCCAAGAATTATCTTGTTGAATTGATAAATTCCTTTTGCATCGGGGCCTCTTTTGCCAAGCTGAACAAGAGCTTGATTCATCTTGTTTTTGTGGTCTTCAACAGAATTATTAAAAGAATAAATACCTGCAATGCCGCACATAAAATTTGGTTTTTATTTTTTGCAAAGCTAAGAAACTTACTAACTAAAAAAAACTGAGGTTTTTTCTTACTTTTGTGCAAAGTTTTTATAAAATTGAAATATTCAGCAAATAAGAGATTAATAATTGTTTCGGCTTTACTAATTATAATGCTGATTACTATGTTTTTTATTGAGTTATTTATTGGCTCAGTAAGCATTTCATTTAAAGAAATTTTTAATATCGTGTTTTTAGGAATTTCAGAAAATGAAGCAAACACAACCATAATTGCTGATTTTCGACTTCCAAAAATAATAACTGCAATTGTTGTAGGTATTGCGCTGGCAGTAAGTGGTTTGCAAATGCAAGCAATTTTTAGAAATCCACTTGCCGGTCCTTATGTTTTGGGAATTAGTTCCGGTGCAGGCTTGGGAGTTGCAATATTGCTTTTAAGTTCGGGTTGGTTATTTAATGAAACAAATTTTTCTTTTCTTGGAAATTGGGCTATGGTTTTGGCGGCATGGCTGGGATCTGGAATTGTTCTTTTCCTCGTTTTACTTGTTTCTATAAGAGTTAAAGACGTATTAACCGTTTTAATTCTTGGAATTATGTTTGGAGCAGCAATTTCCTCACTTGTAAATATTCTTCAGTTTTTTAGCGATCAGCAATCCTTAAAGTCTTATGTGGTTTGGACAATGGGAAGTCTTGGTGGTGTAACAAAATCGCAACTGGCTGTTTTATTACCTTCTGTAATTATTGGTTTGTTTCTTTCAATTCTATCTGCCAAAATGCTAAACGCACTTCTTTTGGGCGAAAACTACGCTAAATCTATGGGTGTTAATGTTTTAAAAGCTAGAATATTAGTCTTTGCAGGAGCTTCAATTTTAGCCGGAACTGTTACAGCTTTTTGTGGTCCAATTGGTTTTGTTGGTATTGTGGTTCCTCATATTGCTAGGATTATTTTTCGCACTTCAAATGTTTTTACCCTAATTTGGGGAAGTTCACTTATTGGAGCCTTGTTTATGCTAATGTCGGATTTATTATCTAGGATTCCCGGAAGCGATACGGTCTTACCCATTAACTCGGTTACTGCTATTATTGGAGTGCCTGTAATTATTTATTTGGTAATTAAGAAATTTAAATTTGAAAGCTGAAAATAACATACTGGAAATTAAGAATTTAGCTATTGGTTATAAAGAAACCGGTATTTTAGCCGATGGCATTAATTTAACCTTAAAAAAGGGCGAATTAACTGGACTTATAGGGCTAAACGGAATAGGAAAAAGCACATTTTTAAAAACATTACTAAAGCTAAATAATCCATTAGAAGGACAGGTTCTTTTCGAAGGAAAAAATATTAAACTACTTGATTCAAATAGAGTTGCACTTTTATGCAGTTATGTTTCTACTGAGCATATTAGGGTTAGCGAAATGATTGTTTATGAGCTGGTTGCAATTGGACGTTACCCTTACACCGGATGGAATGGAAAACTAAGCGGTAAAGATAAAAGTATTGTTGAAGAAGCTTTATGGCAAGTTGGACTTGAAAAGCTAATGAATAGAAAAATAATGCAACTAAGTGATGGAGAGAGACAAAGAGCCTCAATTGCCAGAGCTTTGGCACAAGATACGCCAATAATAATACTTGACGAACCCACTGCCTTTTTAGATATTAAAAACAGATATGAAATAATACATCTGTTAAAGAGATTATGCTTAGAAAAAGAAAAAGCAATATTATTCTCATCTCACGATTTAGGGAATTTAATGCAGGTTGCCGACAAGCTTTGGATAATAAATAATTCTTCCATAAGCGAAGGTGCACCTGAAGACATGGTATTAAGCGGATTATTGGAAGAGGTTTTTTCATCTGAAGATTTATTGTTTAACCCGGAATCCGGAATTTTTTTAGAAAGAAAAGAAAGTTCCAAAGAAATTAAGCTTTCAGGAGAAGGAAATAAATATTTTTGGACAAAAAAAGCTATCGAAAGAATAGGTTTTTCAGTTAGCACAAAGGAAGGGATTTCTGAGGTTCAAATAGTTAATGGGGTTAATAACGGATTTATTTTGAAAATTCCAAATAACGAAAATGTAGAATTTTCATCAATTTACGATTTGCTAAGACAAATAAAAAGAATAAATTTGTAGAAATAAAAAAACAAATCTATGAACAAGAATATTAAACTTTTTATTTCCTACATACTTATTGGCACAGTACTTACGGTAACAATAGTTGCTGTTTTGGCAATTTGGGGATTAATTGAAATAAACGCCAATAAAATGTTCAATAATGTTATTCTTTCCTTATTAGCGGTTATTTTAGGAGCTCTTGTTGTACTTGCAATAAACAAATTGTTTTTAACAGATTCTTCTTCGGATAAGAAAAAGGATGAAACAATGAACAGTTAATTTTTTGGTTTTATTGCCCTTATCATTTCTCTTTTACCGGGAGGTCCTGGAATTAGTTCAATTTCAAAACCGGCGTTTTTCAAATTTCTTTTAACCTGACCTTTTGCGGAATAGGTTGTTAAAATTCCGCTTTCATTAAGACAGTCAAATAATTTCTGCATTAATTTTTCTGACCACATTTCAGGTTGTTTATCGGGTCCGAAAGCATCAAAATAAATTAAATCGTATTTGTCGTTTGCAGTAAAATCAATAAAACTGGCATTTATCTTTTTCAAACTAAAATTTTCCTCAATTTCAACCAAAGAATTCCATGCGCAAATATGCATTAATCGGAAGAGCTCTATATATCTCAATGGAAAAAAATCAGTATAATTAAGTTGTTCAATTTTGTTTAAAGAAATAGGGTAAAATTCAACTGAATGATATTCAATATTCAAGTTATTATTACTTCCATAGTGAAGTGTGAGCAAAGCATTAAGACCTGTGCCGAAGCCAATTTCAAGGATTTTTATTTTGGAATTTGAAATTGATTTTAATCCAGCTTCAATAAAAACATGAAGCGATTCCTGTATTGCTCCATGAATTGAATGAAAATGCTCATTTAATTCAGGAACAAACAAAGTATGAGATCCGTCTTCTGTAAAAATTAGTTCTGTATGCATAATATTATTTGCAAAATTATAAAAACAATGGTCATAAAATAACGAAAGTACTGTATTGAAAAACACATTGCTACTATTATAATAAGCTATATCTTTGTAGTCTTTATTACAATCTTTTACTTTATAATATCAGAAAATATCCTTTTCTACTATGAAAAAAATCATTAAGGACCTTGAAAAGTATGGCATAAGCGACTGTACTGAGGTATATAGAAACTTATCTTTCGATGAATTATTTGAACATGAGACCAGTGGCAAAGTACAGGGTTTTGAAAAAGGTTTTGTAACAAACCTGGGAGCTGTAGCTGTTGATACGGGCATTTTTACAGGTCGTTCGCCAAAAGATAAATATATAGTTTACGAAGAAGAGTCGAAAAATAATATCTGGTGGGCAGATCCCAAAAGAAAGGATTCCGATAATAAGCCAATAAGTACAGAGGTATGGAACGATTTAGTTGATAATTCGTGTAAACAGCTTTCGGGCAAAAAACTATATGTTACAGACGCTTTTTGTGGTGCTAATGAAGATACAAGATTAAAAATAAGAGTTATTTCGGAAGTTGCCTGGCAATCGCACTTTGTAAAAAATATGTTTATTAGACCAAGTCAGGAAGAATTAAAGAACTTTCAGCCCGATTTTGTAATGCTAAATGCCTGTAAGACTGTTAACGAGGATTGGGAGCGACATGGCTTAAATTCAGATGTTTACGTAGCCTTCAACCTTAAAGAAAAAATGTCGGTTGTTGGTGGAACATGGTATGGTGGTGAAATAAAGAAAGGTTTCTTTTCAATAATGAATTATTTTCTTCCATTAAAAGGTATTGCTGCAATGCATTGTTCGGCAAATATGGGAAAAAATGGTGATACTGCTATTTTCTTCGGACTTTCAGGAACAGGAAAGACTACACTTTCTGCCGACCCCGAAAGATTCTTAATTGGCGACGATGAGCACGGTTGGGACGAAGATGGAATTTTTAATTTTGAAGGTGGTTGCTATGCCAAATGTATTAATCTTAGCAAAGAAAATGAACCGGACATTTTTGCAGCAATTAGAAAAAATGCACTTTTGGAAAATGTTGTTTTTAATGAGAAAACAGGAGAAATAAATTTTGCCGACATTTCAAAAACTGAAAATACCAGAGTAAGTTATCCTATAGATCATATAAACAACATAGTTCGTCCTATTTCTAAAGGCGGACATCCAAAGAAAATAATATTCTTAACAGCAGATGCTTTTGGAGTTTTTCCACCCGTTTCTAAGCTTTCAAGAGATCAGGCAATGTACTATTTTTTAAGTGGTTACACAGCAAAGTTGGCCGGTACAGAACGTGGAGTAAAAGAACCAATGCCAACGTTCTCTTCTGCATTTGGAGCTGCTTTTTTATTACTTCATCCAACTGTTTACGCTAAAGAACTTGCTACAAAAATGGAAGAACACAATGCAACAGCATATTTGGTTAATACAGGTTGGATTGGCGGAGCATACGGTGTAGGAAAAAGAATAGATTTAGAATCTACACGTAATATAATTAAAGCAATTTTGGATGGAAGCCTTGACGATGCGGAATATATAGAATTACCAACATTTGGTTTAAATATTCCGAAGGAGGTTAACGGAGTAAATTCGGCAATTCTAAATCCAAGAAACACATGGAAATATGAGTCTTCTTACGTAAAGCAAGCTCAGATGCTTGCAGAAAAATTTATTGAAAATTTCGAGAATTTTACCGACACCGATGAAGGAAAACGTTTAGTTGCAGCCGGTCCAAAGAATGAGTATATGAAACAATATTACTCATACTACGAGAGCAAAATTAAAAATCTTGAACGAGAACACAAAGATGAAGTTGCCAGATTAAAAGGTCAGATCTACATTTTGCAAAATGCTTTTGGAGAGTATATTTCATTTAACTCAATAAATACATCCTACAAAACCAGAAAGTTAAAACGACACATGCCTGTATATTCATTTTTTGAAGCTACAGGTGAAAAAGTTTTAAATCAGGCTTTCGAGAGTTTAAAGAAACTTATTGAAGAGCTTGGGTTCGACTTTTACAACCCCGACAAAAAAGCCGAACCTTTTAATGAAAGAATGGGGATTTCCAGAGAATCTTTATCTCTAAGAGATGTTTATGAAAAAATTGATTTGTTGGAAACTTCCTTAATTGGAAAAAATGCAAAAGAAGATGAAATTAATCAGGCGGTATCAAACCTATTTTCATCAGCTAAAAACATAGATTCTTTTGCAATAGTTATAGGGAAGTTAATGATTGCAAAGTGCAAATGCAGCGATAATCCCAAAGAAAAACCATCTGTAAAAGTAATGCAGCTATCAATTCCGGGACTTATTCATTTAGACAAAAATCCGGGATTGTTAAGGGAGCCTGAAAGATTATATAAGGAGCTAAGTACTTTTTAAACAAAGGGTGCTAAACTTTGAAAATCCGTATTTTTTTACTTCATTTGCCGTAAAATAATTAAAAATTAATGTTGAATTATTTCTCAGGCATAGAAGGTTTTTACAATATCCTTCTAATAATTGCGGCCTACATGATAGGTTCCATACCAACATCTGTATGGATTGGGAAGATTTTTTTTAACATCGATATTCGTCAGCATGGAAGCGGAAATGCCGGAGCTACTAATACACTTAGAGTTTTAGGAACTGTTCCGGGATTAGTGGTTTTAATTGTTGATGTTTTTAAAGGTTTTATTGCCGTAAAACTTGCTTTGTTTACACATTTGTATGCTCCGGAAACCTTGGAGTTTTTTAAACTCGAAATTTTGATGGCCATTGGAGCTTTATGCGGACATATTTTCCCTGTTTATGTAGGTTTTAGAGGAGGAAAAGGTGTTGCAACTCTTCTTGGGGTTGGAATAGGAGTTCATCCTGAAGTAACATTAATTGCTACCGGAGTTTTTTTATTAACCTTATTAACAACAAGATACGTTTCTTTGAGTTCTATTTTTGCAGCTATTTCTTTCCCTTTGCTTGTAATTTTTGCTTTTGGACCGGTTTCTGAACCCTTGTTTATTTTTTCTATTATGATTGCTGTTTTACTGCCACTTACGCATCAGCAAAATATTTCAAAACTAATTTCCGGAAAAGAATCGAAAATGTCCTTTTCAAAGAAAACTAAACGAAAGGGTAATTAATTCTTACTTCTTATTTTACTTCTTTCTCTTCTACTTGCTCTAATTCAGAGGCTACAGTTTCTTCCTCTTTCTTTTCTTCTGCTTCCGAAAAATCAAGACCAACAAATTCCTGAATAATGTTATACCAATTAAAAACCTTTTTCATATCGGAAACATAAACCTTCTCTCTATCGTATTCGGGAAGAATTTCCGCAAAAACAGCCTTAATCTCATCGTTGGATGCTTTTGTGGTTATAGACTGTTTGTGGTCGTATTTTTCAGCAATCAGCTTAAAAACCTCTTTTAAATGAACTTCCTCATCGCCCGAATAAATAGCAATATCTTCCAAAGCACTTACTTTGTCTGATGCATAAGCCGGTATTCGCTTCTTAGTTTCAAGAGATTCTACAATAATTCCGTTTCTCGATTGGGAAACCAATTTGTATAAGCCGGGTTTTCCGGAAATAGCCATAATGTCTTTAAGCATATAAATATGTATTTACAATGTTTTGCAAAAATAGTATTGATATAGTTTTTAATACAAAACGATTAAAAAAAATTATTAACAATCATCGTGTTTTTCTCCATTTCTTCTTCTCATAACAAATTCTTGTTTCTTAATTGACGATTTATGTATTATTTCAAGCATTTGTTTAATTAATTCGTTGTCTAGTCCCAATTTCTGCCCCCATTCCGTTCGGGTTTTTAGTATATTTTCCCATCGTCGCAATTGTAAAATTGTAATATCGTTTTTTCTTTTAAACTCACCAATTTTTTCCACAATATCCATTCTTCTGCCAAGTAGTTCAAGTAGTTGAGAATCTAAAGAATCTATCTGATTTCTAAGTTGGTCTAGTATTTCCAAAAATTGACGGTTTTCGGAATCGGCTTTTCTGTAAACCAAATCTTCTAGAAGTTTTTTAAGTTCATTTGGACTAATTTGCTGATTTGCGTCCGAAAGAGCTTCGTCGGGATTAATGTGGCATTCTATCATTAATCCGTCCATGTTTAAATCTAAAGCCTTTTGAGAAATTTCCCTTAAAAATTGTCTGTTTCCTGCAATATGACTTGGGTCGCATATAACAGGCAAGTTTGGAAAAAGTAGCTTAAGTTCTATTGGAAGTTCCCATTTCGGTATATTTCTAAAAACAGTTTTTTCGAAAGGGTAGAAGCCTCTGTGAATTGCTCCAAGTCTAATAATACCGGCTTTGTTTATTCTTTCCAGAGCTCCAATCCAAAGATTAATGTCGGGGTTAACCGGATTTTTTACAAAAACAGGAATATCAATAGCAGTAAGTGCCTCAGCTATTTCTTGCACCGAAAAGGGGTTTGAACTTGTTCTTGCTCCTATCCACAAACAATCTATTTTTTGAGCAATTGCCTGTTCAACATGTTTTGGTGTGGCAACCTCCGTAATTGTTTTTAATCCTGTAATTTTTCCTGCTTCTGAAAGCCATTTCAGTCCTTTAACTCCCACTCCTTCAAATGATCCCGGCCTGGTTCTGGGTTTCCAAATACCTGCTCTAAGTGCGCAAACTTTTCCATTTGCTGCTATTTCTTTTGCTGTTTCAAGCAATTGTTCAAAACTTTCTGCACTGCATGGACCGCTTATAACAAAAGGTATTTTAGCTGGTTCATTAAACCAAGTTGAAAAGTTCTTTATTTCCAGTGACTTTGTCATTTTTACGGTTTATAGAAATTACCGGTATTTCTTTCAAGTTTTTGCAAAACCTCGTTAGGACTAATACTTCTAATACATTCGCAATCTTCCGACTTTTTGCATTTGCTGCATTCTTTTTCAAGAACAAGATATTCGGCATTTTTTCCCAAGGGAGCCCATCGTCCGGGATGTATTGGGCGCATTGGAGCATAAAGCCCCAAAGTAAATTTTCCCAATGCTGCTGCAATGTGCAAAGGACCTGTACTTGCGGCAATCAAAACATCACAGCTTTTAATAAAACTTATTAATTGCATTAGACTTAGCTTTCCGGTTAAGTCGGTAACAATATGACTGTACTCATCTAAAAATGACCTTATTTCTGTACCCTCATCCTCAGTTCCGGTTACAAAAACCTGATATTTTTCGGTAGGAAGAAAATGTAAAAATGTAGCAAAGTTTTCCAAACCCCATTCTCGGGCACTGCCTTTTGATTTGGGATGAAGAATAAGCTTTACCTTATTTGGGTCAAGTAATTGCCTGTATTCATAATTTAGTTCTTCTTTAGCCGAAAAACCGTAAAAATCGGGAATTGAAAACAAAGGATAATCAGTTTTTATTCCCAAAACCGACAATAAGTTAAGATTTAATTGAGCCTCATGTAAATGAGAATTTCTTCTTTTTAAATTTATTCGCCTATTGCAGGTTGTTAGGTGATAAATTCTCCTACTAGTCCCAACCCTTGTTTTAATATTTGCATTTTTTGCAGCTCTAGCTATTGCAGGATTTGGAAAAACATGAATAATGGTGTCTGCTCCGTATTTTTTTAATTCTGAAGCTTGTTTTTCATGGTTCATATTTTCCAAAACCGACCAATCGATAAATTCATCAATATTTTTACAACAATCGATAATAGGTTTTGTATATGATTTTCCTAAAAACAAAACCCGGCAATCGGGAAACTCCTTCTTTATAAGTCCTGCCATAGGCAAAGTAAGAATTACATCTCCAAGATTATCGGTACGGCTAAGAATAATATTTGTGGGCTTAATACTCATCAATTATGGCGCAAAGTCTTGCAAAAACATCCTCAATGTTTCCGGTTCCTTCAACAGATTGATATTTTTTGTGAGCTTTATAATGTTCAATAACGGGTGCTGTAATTTCGTGATAAACTTTAAGTCTGTTAAGAATAACATCAATGCTTTGGTCATCTGCTCGTCCGGAGTCTTTTCCTCTAATTAATATCCTTCTAACAACTTCATTATCTGAAACATCAAGGGTAACCATAACGTTTATTTCCCAACCTTTCTCTTTTAGCAGTTTATCTAATTCTACAGCCTGAACTTTTGTTCTGGGGAAACCATCGAAAATAAATCCATTTGCATTTGCATTTTTATCTAAAATTCTGCTAATCATGCCAATAACTATGCTGTCGGGGACAAGCTCTCCTTTTTCTATACGTTTTTTAGCTTCTATTCCTAATGCAGTTTCATCGGCAATTTCCATTCTTAATATGTCGCCTGTAGATATGTGAATAAGGTCGTATTCCCTTAAAAGACTTTGTGCCTGAGTTCCCTTACCTGCACCGGGAGGTCCGAACAAAACAACATTAAGTTTTTCAGATTTCTTAGTTTCAATAAGTTGATAGATATCATCGAGATTTCTTCCGTAACCGTTATAATCCAGACCATAACCCACAACAAAATCGTTAGGAATTTCCATGCCAACATAGTCAACAGGATAATTCATAAGATAAGATTCCGGTTTAAACAACATGGTAGCCACTTTAATTTCGGCGGGTTCGTGGCTCTTAAGCTGACGAATAATATTATCTAGAGTAATTCCGGTATCAACAATATCTTCAACAACTATTACGCTTTTGTCTTTAAGATTTTCGTTTAAACCAATAAGCTGTTTTACCTGTCCGGTTGTTGCAGAACCCTGATAAGAGGCAAGTTTAAGGAAAGAAATCTGACAGTCGATATCAATTTTTCGGTACAAATCGGAAGCAAAAAGAAAAGATCCGTTAAGAATTACCAGCAAAATAGGGTCTTTGCCTTTCATATCCTTCTCAATTCTTTTTGCCAGTTTCTCAACAATTTCCTGTATCTGAGCACTCGGAATGCTAAGCGAAAATTCCTTGTCCAGAACTTTTACTCTTTTCATTTGTTTGTTTTTTATTAAGGTCAAAATAGAACATCAATTAAGAATTAAGGCTAAAAATGCTAATAATTTCATCAATTAATGTTTCATTTCGTAATAATTAAAATTCAAAAATAAAAATTTAACGTTCTGTACCTCAGGATGTTTATCATCCAAAATCAGTTCAGAACGTAAAGTCTTCTCATTCAATATTAAATGCAAAGATAAAATTAATATGAATTCCATGAAATTAAGTTTATTTTTGTATGCTGAACAACAAAAATTTTAAAAAAGAACGACATGAATCCAAAAGTTAGCATTATTATGGGCAGCACATCAGACTGGCCCGTTATGGAA
Organism: Bacteroidales bacterium; assembly: GCA_016936815.1. Classification (GTDB taxonomy): domain Bacteria; phylum Bacteroidota; class Bacteroidia; order Bacteroidales; family GWF2-38-335; genus GWF2-38-335. The sequence continues at coordinate 54,287 of JAFGXD010000098.1, read as the reverse complement.
AAAGCAGCCAAAACACTAGATGATTTTGGAATTCCTTTCGAAATTAATGCCTTATCGGCACATCGCACACCCGAAAAAGTTGAAGCTTTTGCAAAAACAGCATCTTCAAGAGGAGTAAAAGTAATAATTGCGGCAGCAGGAATGGCGGCTCATCTTCCCGGTGTTATTGCAGCTTTTACAGCATTACCTGTAATTGGAGTGCCCATTAAAGCTTCATTAGACGGAATGGACTCTTTGTTGGCAATTGTTCAGATGCCTCCCGGAATTCCGGTAGCTACTGTGGGAATTAACGGAGCACAAAATGCTGCTTTGCTTGCCACTCAAATTCTTGCAACAGGAGATGCAGAAATAGCAAAGAAATTTGATGAGTTTAAAGTAAATTTGGAACAGAAGATAATTGAAGCTAATTTAGAGTTTTCAAAAATTGAATTTAAACACAAAACCAATTAATGAGGTTAATATTAATTTTAGTTTTTCTGATTTCGTTTGCAGCGGTTAGAAGCGAAAATTGGCCAACAGGAGCTCGCAGTTCCGGAATGGGCAATGCAGCAGTAACTCTAAAAGATTTGTGGGCTAGCACAAATAATCAGGGAGCATTGGGATTTTTGGAGAAAAAAGCCATTGGTTTTCATTACGAAAATCGTTTTGCAGTATCCGAATATAGTTTAAAATCTTTTTCAGGAATTATGCCCATTAAATCGGGAACTTTTAGTTTAAGCATGAATCATTTCGGGTATTCTAAGTATTCGGAAACAAAAATTGGCTTAGGTTTTGGAAAGAAATTAAGTGAGAAATTTTCGTTCGGAATACAAATTGATTATCTAAACACCTATATTTCAAATTTATATGGGAATAAAGGTACAATAGCAGCCGAATTGGGTTTTTTAGCAGAACCTTTCGAAAACTTTTTTATTGGTGGACATATTTTCAATCCCACAAAATCGGAAATAGCTGATTACAACAGCGAAAAAATACCAACTGTTATGAAACTTGGTATGGGTTATAACTTCGATGATAAAGTTTATTTTTCAATAGAAACAGAAAAAGATCTAATGTACAATCCGGTGTTTAAGTCGGGTTTAGAGTTTTATTTGGTGGAAAATTTATTATTACGAGCCGGTATCTCAACCAATCCAACGCAAAATAGTTTTGGAATTGGCTATGTTTTGAAAAATTTCAGAGTTGATTTTGCATTTAGCACTCACAGAGATTTGGGCATGTCGCCACATTTTTCTTTGTGCTACAATTTTGGTGAATAAAACCTAAAATACTATGAAAAAGGCTGCAATTGTAATTCTGGTCTTGCTAATTTCCTTTTGTTCCTTCAGTCAGATTGAATCAGATTCAATTCCTGAAAAACATTTGGAGAAGAACAAAAACTACTTGGGATTTAATCTTGGTTCAACAACCGGAATAGGCTTTTCATATATTAGATATTTTGGGAAATTTGGAACGCAATTCACTTTTATGCCCGGGTTTAGTGCCGCACTGGGTTTCCATTACGATATACCCGTTGGGAAAGGAGAAACTTTGCTAATTTATAACGGTTGGCATTACCTTTCAGGTTTTGTAAGTACCGGACTTGGTATGGGATTTGAATTTGGTGAGGAAAAAATGAAGTTCAGATTTTTGTTTGGATATGCCTTATATGGTCTGGATCCCGGCTTTACCTTTTTTCCGTTGGCTTTGGAATTGGGTTACTTTTATAATTTTTAGAAATTTTAAGAAACTATGTGCTACCACTTCGCTCTAGTAAAAGCAAAAGCATCCGATTTAATTAATAATAAGGTAGTTAGTCTTGAGAAAATAAAAAAGCTGGAAGATAATTACCATATTTCGGGATTTCAAAATATTGCTTGCCCTGTTATTACTAATACCGAAAAAGATGAGTTTAATTTTTTTGAATGGGGATTAATACCCAATTGGACTGCAAATATTGAAAAGGCTGAGGAAATAAGAAAAATCACTTTAAATGCAAAAGCGGAAACAGTTTTCGAAAAGCCATCCTTTTCCGAATCTATAATTAGTCGTCGTTGCCTAATTCCTGCCACCGGTTTTTACGAATGGTACACAATAAAAAATGGAGCCAAATCTTATAAATATCCTTATTACATTTCAATGCAAAACGATGAAATGTTTGTTTTCGGAGGAATTTGGGATTCGTACAAAAATATGGAAACAGGACAAATCATCGATTCTTTCTCAATTATTACTACCCAAGCTAACGAGTTAATGGCAGAAATACACAATTTAAAAAGACGAATGCCATTAATAATTCCGCCTGAAAAAGCATGCGATTGGCTGGTTGAGGATATAAAAGAAGAAGAAATTCGGGATTTTATGAAACCATTCGACTCAGAAAAAATGAAAGCTTTTACAATTGGCAAACAGATAAGCTCAAACCAAACGGAGAAAATTGGCATTGATATTCAGAAACCGGTTTTTTATCCGGAACTTCAGTATAAAAGTCAGAAATTATTTTAGGTAAATTATTTCTTAAAAACTGCAAAAAGAATTACTTATCCCAATCTCGAAATTTGTTTAAGTCGTTCTGGTTCAAGAATATCAATAGTTTTTCCTTTCATATCTATTATTCCCTCAGTTTTCAACTCACCAAGAATTTTGACTGTAGATTCTGTAGAAACACAGGCAAAGTCAGCAAGATCTTTTCTGCTTAAATATGGAAAAATATTCTCATCAAAAATGCTGTTATCGGACAAATATAATAAAGCATCAGCTATTCTGCCATTCATTTGTTTGTAGCTAAGACTCTTAAGCTTTTCGAATAAATATGCTTCGGTATTGCTATAGTTTTTTATTACCGAGGAAGCAAAAAGACCATTTTTTTCCAGTAAATTTCGTAAACCTTCTTTTTCAATAAGACAAACCTCAGAATTTTTAAGAGCCACAACAGAATAATTGTAAATATTTTTTCCAAACACTGATGAAAGACCAATAAAACTGCCCGATTGCAATAATTGAACATTAGTAATTTTTTGATTATTATTTTCCAAATAAAGTTTCACAAGTCCTTCTGAAATATATAAAACATAAGAAGCAAAAGCTCCCTGTTTACACATGTTTTCACCTTTTAAGTAAGTTATTTGAGTTTTTTTTCGGTTAATAAATTCTAATTCTTCAGGGATTAATTTCCTGAAACAATTCGATCCTTTCTCGCATAACAGACAACTTTTTTCAACCGGCATTTTCTGTAAAATTACATTTGTTTCATAGAATTATTGTTGAAACAAACATTTTATGCAAAAATAGTCATAAAATTCTAATACCTTAATAAATTATATTAATCTACCTCAACAAAAAAGTTGAGATATCTTAGCTTATCCCTAAATATGTTCGTAAGGTATTTTCTTACTATAGATAATTTGTTGTCTTACCTTTGTAAGGCCAGACTTAAATAATAAAAATCCTGCAAATTTGGATTTATTTTTATTTCTGTAATGGTTAATATTAACAATTTAAAAAGGAGGAATTATGCCTAATCAAGATGGAACAGGACCACAAGGAAAAGGTTCAAGAACAGGAAGAGGTTTGGGAAATTGCAAACCTGCAACACAAAATGATGAAAACAACACACGCGGAAATGGTGGTGGCAGAGGACGTGGTGCCGGAAATGGCGCAGGAAAAGGAAGAGGTAACCAGCATAGGGGTGGTAGATAATTAATGGTATTAAGAAATTTATTAATAAGCTAATAGTCAACAGTCTAAAGCTATAAAACATAGCCAACAGCCAACAGCTAAAAGCTAACAGCTAAAAAAAATTTATGGGAAAAATTGCAATTCCGGTTGTAAACGGGCAGTTAAATATGCATTTTGGGCATACAAACAGTTTTCATGTATATGAAACGAGTAATAATCAAATAGTTAAGGAAGAGCAATTAACTCCTCCTCCTCACGAGCCGGGTGTTTATCCAAAGTGGCTTGCCGATATGGGAGTTACCGATGTTATTGCCGGAGGTATGGGACAGAGAGCAATTGAACTTTTTAATCAGAATAAAATAAACGTATTTATTGGTGTACCGGCAAAATCTCCAAAAGAATTAGTTCTTGACTTTTTGGAAGGAAGTCTTGAAACCTCGGATAATTGTTGCGATCATTAATGGACTACCGCTGTAAATACTGCTTAATAAGGTCAACCGAAAAAGTAGTAGCAAGGCTTGATTTGGATAATAGCAAGAAAGACTTGTTAATTAACAGACTTTTTTGTGAACTTGCGGAAGATAAAACTGATTTTTTAATACCTGAAGTTGCCGCTTCGTTACATAGAATAATTAAAGATTTTTCGGGCGTTGAGGATCCTTGTTTTGAAGAAAAAGATATGTGTAACAGACTGGCTGAGAACTATTATCAGAAATTACAAATTCTTACAGAAACAGGTGAAAACATTTTTGAAACTGCTGTTAGAATTTCAATTGCAGGTAATATAATGGATATGGCTGCTGTACCAGATTTTATGGATAAATCATCGGAAAAAATGAATGAAGTTTTAAAATCGGTTTTGGAAGCGGATTTTGCAATAAATGATGTTGTTCAACTTCAAAAAGCAATTAAGAAAGCCAAAACAATTTTGGTATTAGGCGATAATTGTGGGGAAATTGTTTTCGACCGGTTATTATTGGAAACAATAAATAAACCAAAAGTTTATTATGCAGTAAAAGACAAACCCGTTATGAATGATGCTACAAAGGAAGATGCTTATGCAGTTGGTCTTGACAGGTATTGTACAATTATTTCAAATGGTTACGATGCTCCCTCAACAATTCTTAATAAATGCTCGGATGAATTTATAGAAATTTATCGCAAAGCTGATGTTATTATTTCAAAAGGACAGGGAAATCTTGAAGGGTTATTTAACGAAGAAGACTCGCGCTTGTTTTTTCTTCTAATGGTTAAATGCCCTGTAATTGCAGAATCCATTAATGTACCTGTAAAAAGCTTTATTGTAATGAATTCAATCACACAAAAAACAAACAATCACAAATCTGCAAGAAACTAATAATTCTTGCTAACAATCACAAATTAATACTAATAGTAATGCAAACAGACATCTTAATTATTGGCGGAAGTGCAGCAGGATTTGTTGCAGCTTCAACCGCAAAACTCAACTATCCCAACAAAAAGGTAGTTCTTTTTAGAAACGAGGAAGTTGTTATGATTCCTTGTGGAATTCCTTACATTTATGGAACAACAGGCAGTTCCGAAAAGAACGTTTTACCCGATATGGGCTTAAAAAATGCCGGGGTTGAAATTAATATTGGGGAAATAACAGATATTAATTGTTCAGAGAAATTCTGTAAGAGCAGTTCAGGAGAACAAATTAATTTCGAGAAACTAATTATTGCAACAGGTTCTACTCCAATAAAACCACAATGGCTAAAAGGATCCCACCTTCAAAATGTTTATGTAATACCTAAAAATAAAAAGTACCTTGACAGCTTTCAGACTGAACTTGAAAATATAAAGGACATAGCAATAATAGGAGCCGGCTTTATTGGTGTTGAGGTTGCCGATGAGTTAAAAAAAATTGGTAAAAATGTTACCATTATTGAAAAACAAAACCAGATTTTGCCTGCAGCTTTCGATGAAGAAATTGCAGCGGAAGCTAATGCTATTATCTCAGAAAGAGGAGTTAAGGTAATTACAGGTTCGGGAATAAAAGAAATTATTGGAAATGAGAAGGTTCAAGGAATAATTTTAGAGGATGGAAGAGAAATACAGGCAGATGCAGTTGTATTGTCAATGGGATATGCTCCCAATAACGAACTTGCAAAAAAATGTGGGTTAACGCTTAATGAAAAAGGATTTATTCAGGTAGATGAATATATGCGAACTTCTGTTCATGGAATTTTTGCAGCAGGAGATTGTGCTGAAAAGAGAGATTTCTTCACCAGAAAAATAAGCAGTACCATGCTAGCTTCAACAGCTTGTGCCGAGGCAAGAATTGCTGCAATGAATATTTTTCAACTGTCGGTTCTAAAAACTTTTGGAGGAACTATTGCAATTTATTCAACTGCCGTTGGTAATACCTCATTTAGCACAGCAGGTCTAACTGAAAAAATGGCAATTGATGAGGGATATAATATAATTACAGGAGTTTTTGAAGGAGTCGACCGTCACCCCGGAGCTTTACCCGGATCACATAAACAAAAAGTTAAACTAATTGTCTCCAAAGAATGTGGAACTATTTTAGGTGCAGAAATAATTGGAGGAATTAGCTCAGGGGAATTAATTAATGTAGTAGGAATTATGATTCAGAGCAAAATGAGTCTGGCTTCCTTAATTACTTCTCAAATTGGTACACATCCTTTGTTAACAGCTTCCCCGGCAGCTTATCCTTTAATAAAAGCGGCAGAAATGGCTTGGAAGCAAATTAAAATGGGCTAATGAAAATTGCAATTGCCAGCGGAAAAGGCGGTACAGGCAAAACAACACTGTCGGTTAATCTTGCTTATTATTTAAGTGGGAAACTTGGTAAAAAAGTGGTTTTAGCCGATTTAGACGTTGAAGAACCGAATTCGGGTTTGTTTCTTAAAGGAAAGCTTCTTAAAGAACAACCTGAATACCGGCCGGTTCCTGTATGGCAACCCGATAAATGTACTTTCTGCGGAAAATGCAATTCTTTATGCAATTTTAATGCTATTGCAAGTTTGCCAAAAACTATTTTGGTTTTTAAAGAACTTTGTCATTCCTGCTATGCCTGCTCGGAACTTTGTCCCGAAGATGCTTTGCCAATGGAAAACTTAAAAATGGGAATAAGCAGAGTTTTTTCTATTAACCAAAACTTTACTTTTTTAGAGGGTGTTTTGGATATCGGTCAGGAATCTGCCGTTCCTCTAATTAAAAAGATTAAGGAATTAGCTGAAAACAAAATAAATAAAGATTCATTGCTGCTGTTTGATTCACCCCCCGGCACCTCTTGTCCTGTTATTGAAGCTACAAAAGATGCTGATTTAGTTATTCTTATTACAGAACCAACACCTTTTGGATTTCACGACTTGAGGCTTGCTGTTAAAACTATGAGGGAATTAGATAAAAAAATTCTTGTTGTAATAAATAGATATGGCATTGGAAATAAGGATATTGAAAAATACTGCAAAAAACAAAACATAGAAATTGCAGGAAAAATTCCATATTCAAGAAAGGTTGCTGAGCTCTATTCCAAAGGTCTTTTATTAGAAAGCTGTTTGGAAGTTCAAAAAGAACTTGAAAAAATAGCAAAACAAATTTATACTAACCTCAATATATATTAAATGACAGAAATTGTGATAATATCAGGCAAGGGTGGTACAGGAAAAACTTCTGTAACAGCCGCCCTTGCATTTCTGTCGGAAAAACCTCTTGTAGTAGCCGATTGCGATGTAGATGCTGCCGATATGCACATTCTTTTACATCCTGACTTTTTATCGCAGGAAGATTTTTTCAGCGGAAGCTTTGCCAGTATAGATAGTGGAAAATGCATTGCATGTAACCTTTGCGCACAAGTTTGTCGATTTAATGCCATTAATATTGTTAATGGGGAATACATGGTTAGAAAAATTGATTGCGAAGGCTGTGGTTACTGCTCCAGAGTTTGTCCCGAAAATGCAATTGAAATGATTCCAAACCATACAGGATTGTTATTTTGCTCTAATACACGATTGGACAATATTTTGGTGCATGCTGAACTTACAATTGGAGCGGAAAATTCGGGTAAGCTTGTAAGCAGAGTTAGACAAAAAGCAAAAGCAGTTGCAGAAAAGTCTCAAATTAACAACATTTTGGTAGATGGTTCTCCCGGAATTGGCTGTCCGGTTATTGCTTCTATTACAGGAGCCGATTTAGTAGTTGTGGTTACCGAACCTACCGTTTCAGGATTACACGATTTGGAAAGAGTAATTCAACTGGCAAGTAGTATGGGAATTAATACCTCTTGTATTATTAATAAATGGGATTTAAATGTGGAAAAGACAAATGAAATAGAAAAATTTCTGAAAGAAAAAGAAATTTCATTATTGGGAAAACTTCCATATCACAAAGCATTTAATTTAGCATTAAATAAAAAATTAACTGTAGGAGAAATAAAAGAAGGCAAAGAAATTTCTGAAGTCTTAAAAGAAATATGGAATAAAATAAATTTAAAAACAAAATAACTATGATTATTGTATTTGCAGTAGATTCTGATAAGGGATGGGATTCCCTAATTTCTTCACGTTTTGGAAGAGCACAAGGATTTTTGTGTTTCTCGGAAGAAAATGGTAATTTAGACTTTCATTCAAATAATGAAAATGCCGGAGCCGGACATGGAGCCGGAATTCAAACGGGACAGCTAATAGCTAAACTAAAAGCCGATGTAATTATTACAGGAGGCGATATTGGACCAAAAGCTTTTGACGTTCTTTCGGCAACAAATGTAAAAATGATTAAGGATGTTGGGGAAATATCCGCTAAACAGGCTTACGAAAACTTTAAAAATAATATGTACCAATGAGAAAAATAGATACTTCGAAGCTTTCAACTGATGAATGTTGGGGGGTTCAGATTAATGGATTAAAACATTGCGAAAACTGCAAATGGACAGGAATTTCGGCATGCGAAGGAAAAAATATTGTAAAAACAGGTTACAATAGCAAAGGATATAAAGTTGGTTTGTATGGAATTGTAGATGAAAGAAAAGAACCAGCATCAAAAATATAGCTACATTATACTTAAATTGGTATTTATTTCAACATACTCTCTAGCAATTTCATTTACTTAATTGTTATATTAGTCTTAGTCCTTCAAAAAAATCAACTATTAATATAAAAGAAACAACCTGTTATATAATATAAGCAACTATATTCGTTTTTTTTGCATAATATTGATTGTTATTTGAACTTAAAATGGTTGTTGAAGGGAACAATAGAATTTACAAATTGTTTGATGATCGCTACAGAGTGATTCATCATTTGCTATTTTGGCTGGTGCTGTCGGTTGATTATATTATTTTGCTTGCAAATACCTCCAGACCTCAAGAAACAGCAACAACTATACTAATAAATTTTAGTATTGATGTTCTTATTATTTACATAAGCCTTTACGTCTTTACACCTAATTTTCTGCTAAAAAACAAGTTTTGGCTTTTTGTAATGCTAATATTGCTTGGTTTAATTTTTGCCGAAGTTTTAGAGTTAATTATTGAAAAAGCAAGAGGACATAGAACTATTCTTGATGCAAGGCACACCCGCTTCATTATAATTAATATTATCTGGAATTTACAAAACCAAGCACTTTTTGTCGGTGCAGCAGTGGGTTTAAAGCTATTCAAAATATGGATTAAAAACCAACAGAAAATTCAATTTCTGGAAAATACAAATTTGGTTTCTGAGCTTGAATATTTAAAGTCGCAAATAAATCCTCACTTTTTATTTAATACCTTGAATAATATTTACGTACAGACAAAACTTGATTCAAAACGAGCGGCTCAAACAATAATGAAACTTTCAGAATTGTTACGTTATCAGCTTTATGAGTGTACCAAAGAAAAGGTCTTTCTTGCCAAGGAAATTGAGTATCTAAAAAATTACTTAGACCTAGATAGAATAAGAAAAACAACAGCAAACGTTAATTTTGAGGTAGAAGGTCATGTTAACGGAAAAACTGTTTATCCATTTATTTTTCTTCCGTTTTTCGAAAATGCAGTTAAACATGGAATTGACGATAAAAACGAATCTAATATAAAAGTAAAGTTTGAAGCACTTAACAACATTGTTAAATTTAGTATTGAAAACACTAAGAAAGAAATAGTTGAAACTCACGACGAGGGTGGATTAGGATTAAAAAATATTAAAAGACGGCTTGAATTGCTTTATCCAAAAAAACATTTACTAACAATTGATGATAAAGGCAATCGTTTTATTGTAAATTTGGTTCTTGAAGTTGAATAAGCTAAAAGTCTTATTATTAAATTTGGAATTATGAAATGTATAATTGTTGAAGATGAACCTTTAGCCCGGGAGGGAATGAGGATGAATATTGAGGAGGTTGATAAACTGGAACTTGTAGGTAGTTTCGAAAATGCCATGCAAGCCAACGACTTTCTTGCAGAAAATGAAGTTGACCTTATGTTTCTAGATATTCAAATGCCGGGAATGACCGGCTTAGACTTTCTTAAAACTCTTAAAGTTCAACCTTTGGTAGTTTTAACCACAGCTTATCCTCAATTTGCTTTAGAAAGTTACGATTTAGATGTAATTGATTATTTAGTAAAACCTATTAGAATAGAAAGGTTTATTAAAGCTGTTAATAAAGCCAGAGAATTACATGAATTAAAAAACTCGGCAAAATCGCAAATAGAAAGCTTCGAGGAAAACTACATTTTCGTAAAAGCCGACCGAAAATATGTAAAAATTTTCTTTACAGAAATAAATTATATTGAAGGACTAAAAGACTATGTTATAATTCATACCGATAAGGTAAAAATAATGACTGCAATGAATTTAAAAACAATTCACTCTCGTTTGCCTGAAGATATTTTTGCAAGAATCAACAAGTCGTTTATTATAAACATTAATCACATTAAGGAAATAGATGCCGATTATGTTATTCTGAAAGGAAATGAAGTTCCAATTGGAAGAATTTTTCGAGATGATTTTATTAATAACTACGTTAATAAAAGATTGATAAAAAGGTAGTTATATTAAGTTGTATAGTTTTTATCAACAAATTCTATTATAACATCTTCGTTTTGTTTGTTCATGCAATTAAAATGCTTTTTGGGACAAGAACGAAAACCGATTTTTGTACAAGGTCTGCACTTTAAATCGTTAACCTGAGAAATTATTGATGGAATTCCGGGAAAGTACGGATACATTCCAAATTCAGGAACTGTATTTCCCCAAATGGAAACAATTTTTTTACCGAAAGCCGCTGCAATATGCATTAATCCTGTGTCGTGAGTAATAACAATATTTGCTTGTTTTACCATGGAAGCCGAAGCATTCAAATTAAGCTTTCCTGTTAAATCTATAATTTTGGGCAGTTTTTCTTTGCAGTAGGCTGCTTTCTCCATGTCTTCTTTTCCTCCGAGTAAAACAACCGGAAATTTAATTTTTTCAATAATTGAAACAAGTTTTTCAGCAGGCAATTGTTTTGTAAACCATTGTCCTCCAATAGCTATGGCAACATATCCTTTTGCAAGAGAAGCGTGTATTTCTTCAGGTTTTATTTCATCTTCGGAAGGAATAAAATAATCAAGTCCCTTTCCATCATTTTGTATATCAAAAACTTTAACAGTTTCTAGATACCTATCTACAATATGCAAATCGGGCATTTTATTAATCTTGAAATTAACCAGCAGCCATTTTTTGTAGTTAAGCTTGTTAAACGTAAATGCCGGAAGACTTAGTTTGCTTTTAACTCTGGAACTTCTAAGATTTTTATGCAAATCGATAATATGGTCGAAATGTTCGTATTTTAATGTTCTAATTAATTCGTTAAGATTGTTTTCCAAAAGGTGAACCTTGTCTACAAAAGGATTGTTTTCAAGAATAAAACCATATTCTTTTTTAGTAACAAAATGAATTTCAGCATCTTCCACCTGTTGTTTTAAACAACGTATTACAGTTGTTGTTAGAACAATATCGCCAATGGAACTAAACCTTATTATTAAAAATTTAACCATAATTAATTTCTATAATGAATTTCTTCCAAATCGTCTCGCAACCACATTTCATTTTTGGAAAGCCTAATTATCTCGTATTTTTTCAAAAAGTTACTATTGTTTTTTGTATAGTAAAATCTGATGTGCTTAGAACCGTCGAATTCCCAGGTTCCATTTTCTGAAGAAACTTGGTCGAGATAAATTATTTTTTTTGTGTAAGTACCGGTTACACTTATTTCCATTTCCCAGTCGCGATACATAGAAGTGTAAGTTTCATCGTACTGCAAATCAGTAACCGATTCAACTTCCCATTTCTGACAAACCTTTTTTTCTTTAGATCTAAGGCTGAAATAGGGGCCTTCTTCGTATTCGGTGCAAAAAGGAAAAGTCAGAACAATTAGTAATAATAGAAATAAGGCTTTTATCATGAAAAGTTAATTCTTTGAAATAAATTTGTTTACATATAGTCCGGCCTTTTCTTCAAGCCACAAATCCTTTGAGGAAAGCCTTTTAATTTCAAATTCATCAAAACCAATTTCGGAATAAGATAATTTTAGCTTTGTTTTGTCGGTAATTTCCCAATTTGCTTCAAAAACATCGCCGCCGGTTGTAATAATTAGAATACCATTTTCTTTAAATTCGTAATAAGAGCTAGTGGTTGGAGTTATTTCTGTACCATCGGAGTTTACAATTTTACTTAGAACCCATGTTTGTTGAAATCTGGAATCTGCCGATTTGAGACTAATTTTCGGTCCATCTTCGTAAGGTTGACAAGAAGATATTATTATTCCGGTGAGCAATAAAATTATTGAAATATTCTTCATTAAATAATTATTAAGGATGTAAAAATTAATAACTGGCTGCAAGATACAGAATTTTTTATAGGATTAATATTTTTGATTCAACAAATATTTAACCTTTCCATTCTCAGAAATATAAAGAATAAATGGTTGGCAACTTAACAGCTTGAGAAAGTTATTTAGTTTTACGTGTTTATTTATTATTTTTGTATGCGATTAGATTTTAACATTGTGGATACAAAATTGACCCTAAGACTAAATGAGGTTGTAATTGAAAGAGCTTAGCAATATGCACGTAATCATAAGATTAGCCTTTCTAAGATGGTTGAAACAAATATTGTGATTGAAAGCCCACACGGGTGATAGCTAGAGCATTACATAATACGATTATTAACTATTTTAAATTATATTGAATAACTATTATTAACAAGAGAATTATGAAAAAGAGAATTAAAACTTTACTGAATTTTTGTTTGATTATAAATGTTTTCTTAGCATTAAATTCAAACGTTTTTGCTCAAAACGAATCTTTGTTTGCCAACAGCAAGCTTAATATTGTTAAAGTAGATACTTTGGGGTATAATAAGACATTTCTTCCTTCAAAAATTAGAAACAATTACCCATATCATATTAACAATTCAAAGGATATTAAAGCATTGTATAAAGAAGCTCAGACTAATAAAGACGGATATCTGATTTATAAATTATCTATACTGGAATTTGAAAGTGTTTTTACTTATGGGAATTTGAGTCCTTATAAAATGCTATTTGAAGCATGGAATATTGCCATAAATGATGGAGATCCAATGCTGGCTATATATATTATGGCTCAGGAGTTAAGGTTTAATTTATTTGGTAGAGAACAAAGAATAAAATGCTATAAACAAATAGATTCTTTGGCAGTAGCACAGAAAAATGCAATACCTTTATATGAAATAGCAAATTACTGTGAAGGATTAGCGGTTGATGATCCGGATTTACAAAATCTTAGAGTCAAAGCTTCATCAATAGAAAATCCTACTAAAATCAGCAAAGAGGAGTTTATGGTGTTTTGGGAAAAATTTAAGGAATTTGTAAAAAATAAGGATACATCAAAAATTCAGGATTTCGTTAATAGCTCAATTGATGTTCAAATACTCGATTTTGGAGATGTTTTAGAGGAATATTCTAAAAATATTATAGAAATATCAGACGAGTTTTTGAAACCTACACAATCACCAAAGCTTATTCCTGAATTAACACCATCTATGCAGGAAGTTTCCCTTGGAAATCCTGTAAAGCATGGTAGTGGAGAGAAAGGGCAATATTATTGGGTAATAAACTCTGAGTTTAAAAACCCGGAAACAGGATATGTTTATGAAATAGGAAAATCGGGAGAAGTTAGCTACAGAACTATCTATTTTTTTAAGAAATTTGATGGCAAAATTAAGCTCTACAAGGTAATTAACGAAAATATGTAAAACCAATGATTTTAGAAAAAATATAGCTTTCAAAAAAAGTATTAACTTTGTGATAATGATAATAAACTTTTAGAGAACAAGCAACCACTTTAATGAAAAACTGTTACAAACTAATACTAATGATTATATTGTTTCTTGTTGTTTCTAATTCAAAAGGAAACGACGACAGCATTAGAGTTGTGGGGCAATACAAAGCTTTTTCAATAGAAGAAATTGACAATATTACAGACAAATACGATTTTTATTCTGATACTACTTTTTATTATTTGTCATGCCTGTTAAGGGAAAAAGCTCAAATTTCAAATAACAAATACTACGAAGCAAAATCGTTAAGAAAGACAGGTCTTTTCTATCTTGCTGTTTACGATTATGCCAATGCCTTGTCGTCTTTAATGGAAAGTCAGAATCTTGCTCAGGAGATTAATAACAAAGAACTATTGGGCGATATTTTTCTAACCTTGGGACAAATATATTATGAGATTGAAAACAATACTGAAAGCCTGAATTATTATTATAAAGCTCTTGAATTATTTAAAAAACTAAATATTCCCGAGAAGATTGTTTCTGCCGACAACAAAATTGGAGTTGTTTTTCTGAGAAAGGGTGAGATGGAAAAAGCAATCGATCATTTCAAAAGAATTATTGAGTATAACAATAGCCTTGATGAAAAGCAAGATTTAACGCCGGTTTATAATAATATTGGATATGCTTATAGCCATAATTCGGAAAATGAGGAGGCTCTTAAGTATTTTTATCTGGCTTTGTCTATGAGTAAAGAGACTAACGACCTAAAAGGTATGAACAGAATAAAAATAAATATTGGTCGTATGCATTATTTAATTAAAAACTATTCTGAGGGTGAAAAATATCTTAATGAAGCGCTGGCCGGAGCAAGAAGCATTAACGATTTAAGTACTGTAAGCTTGTGCTACTATTATTTTCATTCGTTTTATTCTGTTCAAAAGAACTATGAAAAAGCACTCGAATTCTACAGAAAACACACAGCCTTAAACGACAGTCTTTTTAGAGACGAATCTAATCGACTAATCGAAAAACTAAAGGCAAGTTACGAGCTACAAAGAAAAAGTCAGGAATCTAAACTTCAGAAAGCCAAATTTGAGGCTCGTGAAACAAAATTGAAAAAAATAGAGCAGAGGAACAGTTTCTTGATAGTATTGCTTGTTCTAATTGTAATAATTGCAATCCTTTTCTATTTTTGGATTCGTTTCAGGGCAAGACAACACAAAGAAATATCATTAAAAGAAAATGCTCTGGTTAAAGCTGAATTAGAAAACACTCAACTTGCAGAAAAACACCTGAAAGAAAAATTAGAACACAAAAATGTTGAGTTAAAAAATCTTGCACTGCATATTGTAGAAAAAAACAGTTTTCTGGAAACAATCATTAACGAAATGGAGAAATTGAATAATCAGGAAGATAACAAATGCTTTTTGAAGATTAAATCCATGATTGAGTCGAATCTCTCAAACGATTCGCAAAAAAAGGAATTTGAAACCTATATTGAACAAATTCATCAGGAAACGATTTTTAAACTCGACAAACATTTTCCAAATCTCTCTAATAATGAAAAACGTTTGGCCATTCTGTTAATGCTCGAATTAAGTTCAAAAGAAATATCTATTCTATTCAATATTACTGCCAAATCTGTTGATATGAACAGGTACAGATTGAGAAAGAAAATGAATGTTCCGGCTGAACAGAATTTCTCAGAATTTTTAAATCAACTTTCAGGCTAATTAGGGTTTAGAAATTACTAAACCTGCTATTTATTGCAATCGTTTTAATAAAAAAACAAACTCTTACTTACAATCTATGCTAAAATGTCTATACTGCACAGTTCATTTATGTAGATAAAAATATATGCATAATACATTTAATAATAAAGATTTAAATTTTTCATGTAGAGATTTTTTGCTAATATTTCATCTTTAACATTAATTCATATAGAGATGATTTATACAACAGAAGTTTTGTTTTCATTTATAACAATAATAAGTTTAAGCTGAAAAACAAACCTTAAATCTCATGAAAAACTTTATTCTGCTTATTTTAACAAGTTCATTTATTATTGGATTCGGGAAATTATACGCTCAAAATGTTGGAATTTCAGATAATCCTTCTTTTACAACACCCAATTATTTGTTACATCTTCATAGAAATGCTGCCAGCGGTATAATGTTTCAGATGACAAATACCAGCTCTGGAACAACAGGTACAGATGGATTTTACATTAATATGGGAGCCGGTTTTGAAGTAAGCCTTATTAACAGAGAGAATGCAAATATTGGTTTGTACACAAATAATTTACAACGAGCAATTATAAGCTCATATGGTTTTGCGCTGAATAATAGTACCTATATAAACTTTAGTAGTACCCTTGGAGATGGAGGATATGGTTTAAGGTCGAACCTTGGAGTCCTTGAATACAAGAATAGTGGAGGTTCGTGGTCCCCTTTTCCCAGTCCTCCTCCAATTCCCGGAAATGTTGAATGGTGGATTAGACCTACAGGTGAGTTCTACATTAGACCTGCTCTTAATCCAAATGCCAGAGTTTTCGACGATGGACAGGATTTTGGGTATTTTTATGAGGGCAGTAACGATGTTGGAGCCTTTTTTAGTGGAAGCGATATGGGTGCAGTTTCAACCAGAAGTTCTGCTAGCGACTTACCCGGTTGGACTTCTGATGATTTCCCTTTTGATGACGGAGGAGATGGAGATATTGACAATACAGATTTATTAACTTGGTCGGGGTTTTATGCCTACGGAAATTATTATGTAGGTCAAACCGGTATTGGCGTTCTTGATGCCGGAATTAGAGGAATTGCTCTTGATGATAACGGGGGAACAAACAGTTCTTGGCCTGTTGCAGGTGTTTTAGGTGAGGTTTTATACGATGATAGCGGTTGGAGTGGAGAATATGGCCAACAAGGTGTGTATGGATGGAATTCAGCGCCGCCCGGAGCAGGAGAGTTTTGTTCCGGTGTTTTGGGAAGAACATCTCAGACCGGAGCATTTTCGGCAGGTGTAGTCGGCTATTATTCTAATACCGTTGGAAATCTAACTACTTGCTTTACCTCATCTCAGAGTTATGGGCTTATTGGAACTTCAACCGATGGTGGAAGATTTTTTGGAGCTACATACGGTCTCTATACTACCGGAAATTCTTACGGAATATATTCAACCGGATCACCAACCGGCGGATATTACACAGGAACTACAAGGTGTTTGTATAATTATTTCGACGGTAATTCATATTCATATATAGGTGGAAGCAATACCGACCCTTCAAATACAAATTACTTTTATAAGAATTCAGGTACAACTACAGATAACGACAATACTATTTATGCATATAAAACAAGGTCTGCCCAGAACGATGGTATCTCATATGCTTACTCAGGAACTAATGAGGCAATTCAAGGATATGTTTATTGGGGAGATGTCTACAATTTTGGCGTTTCGGGACATAATTATAACGATTACAACCGAACAGGCGGGGTAATTGGAGCCGTATCCGGAGGAACTTACTGGGGATCGCTGGGCTATAAAAGCTCCGGTGGAACTACTTATGGAGGCTATTTTACATCTACCGGCACAGGATTAGGAAAATCAACTCTTTACACAAGTGCAGGAATTGCAGCACATGGAGGATTATTAGGCGCCGATATTCATGGCGATGTTTATGGACTTTATGTTGAAGGAAATAATTATGCTATCTATTCACATGGCGATGTTATTCGCGACGGACTAGATGTGCATTTGCAAGCTTCAAACGAGGAATTCAGATCGACAGGAGATGGAAATATGAATGTTCTTTATACAAGTGTTTCAACAGATGTTACAATACAAACTTGTGGAACCGGCCAGTTAATAAACGGATTGTGCTATATAAGTTTTAACGATGTTTTTAAAAGCACAGTAAGCGATTCTGAGCCAATTGTTATTTCCGTTACTTTAACCCAAAGTTGCTCAAATTCATTGTTTATTGAAAGTTCCGATAAAAATGGCTTCACCGTTAGGGAAAACAATGAAGGAAGCTCAAATTCAAGTTTTATGTTTATAGCTATTGGAAAAAGAGCAGGATTTGAGTCACCCGAATTACCTAACGAAATTGTAAGCAGCGACTATAACCTTAAAATGAAACAGGGTCTTAAAAACGATAATAATATTGCTGATGATGCCAATGGCTTATATTACGAAAATGGAGAATTGTATGTGGGAAAACATAGTAGCGTTACAACAATTTCAGACTCAAAAGACTCCGGCGCAATTGAAACTGAAAATGCCGCTGCTGTTCAATTATTAGAAAAAGAAAGAACCAAAACAAGAGACAGAGTCTTAAGAAAGCAAGAGAAAGAATCGAATAAGAAGAAAAAGAATGAAAAATAATTACAAATTCCTTTTTATTATAATTCTTGTTTCTACGTCAATATTGGCTTTTACACAAGGATTGATAAATAATGGAGCTAAAATTGTTGTCCAGGGAAATGCTAATCTGCTAATTATTGGATCGGGAAATATTGAAAATAATGGCACTATTACTTGCAATACCAATAGCAATGTAAAGTTTATGGGCAATGCTTTGCAGGAAATATCAGGAAGCAATCAGGTTAACTTTTATAACTTGCTTATAGATAATACCGGCGCCGGGCTGGCCTTGTACTCAAACATAGGAATAACAAATGAAATAAGACTTTACGATGGCGATGTTGATTTAAAGAATCAGACGATAGATTTAGGAACCACAGGAAATCTGGTAAACGAAGCATCATCGCAGAGAGTAAAAGCTACAAATGCAGTAGGTTTAGATGGAATGGGCACCGGAACAATTCGGGCATCCCGAACCAACCCAACAGGAAATGTTGCAGGCCTTGGGTTAAATATTACACCATCATCTGCCTTGGGAAGCACTGTAATAATAAGAGGACATGAACAACAAGCGGGAACAGGCAGCTATGCTTCAAATTGGAGTATTTTCAGATATTATGAAATACAACCAACCAATATTACTTCAATAAATATTAACTTTAATTACTATCCGGCATTTGAATTAAATGGTCATTCAGACGGAAGTCTAATTATGTTTCAGGAAGCTCAGTATTATTATGGAGGTTGGGCCGGTCCGGTGTTTTGGGAGCCGAAAATTACCGGCAATACATCTCCAATTGCAAATGGAATAAGTGAGGTAAGCGCATTAAATTATATTAAACTTACACTAGGAAGCGACCTGATTCCTTTGCCTATTGAATTAATTTCCTTTAATATTAATTGTGAAGACAACCTGAAAGCTATTAAATGGGAAACAAGCAGCGAAACAAATAATGATTACTTTGTTCTAGAAAAAAGTGTAGACGGTATAAATTTCATTGATTTTGAAATAGTAGCTGGAGCAGGAAATAGCACTGAATTGAGAAAATATATAGTCTATGATAATTCTTTAGAAAAGGCTTATTACCGACTAAAACAGGTAGATATTAATGGAGTTGAAAGCACAACAGAAATTAAATATTCGAATTGCACAGAAAATATTGAGTCCTTGGTTTATTACTATCAAGATGAAAATGTGTTGACATTTGTTTTGGAGTCATTTCAGCAAAAAGAGGGTAAAATTATGCTCTATGATATACAAGGAAAATTGGTTTATGAAAACCTCATATTTCCCTCAGAAACAAAAACATATCACCAGATTTCAAAATGCAACCTATCCAACGGTTCCTACATTTTATATATTTCAAACAAGAACAATGAATCTGTGCGTAAGAATGTTATTGTTTTATAGTTCTTGGAAAACGAATTAAATCGCAATAGAGATTTTTGCAAAAGAAACCTAACGAAGGCTAAAGAACATACCAAACATTGTATTTTGCTTAAAAGCACTTATATTAAAAATGTAATTTAGGGCATAGATTCAGTTTCTTCAGGATGAATTTTTACAGGTTCCTTAAAGAATTCCAAAGCCCTAAGGCTTATAGTGTAAGTGTTTTTATAGTAGAATTTTATTATCTGATCGTAGGTAAAGCCGGTATTTGCCATTTTCATGGCTCCTTCTTGACATAAACCTACTCCGTGACCAAAACCTTTTCCGTTTAATACCAAATTATTGCCCTCGGGAACAATTGAAAAAAAAGTGGATTTAAGTTTCCAATCAGCACGTATTTTTTTTAACTGAATATTCTGATTATTAAAGCTGTAATAGACTTTTCTACTTGTTTGTGCAAAAGCAAAATCTTGAGCAACAGTATTTTCGGGAACTGTAATGCCGTTTTTTTTCAAATAGTTTATCCATTCACTTACAGTAATTGTGGTTTTCCATTCCGCATTTCGTGAGCTTCTGCAATAATAATCGTTAATTGAGCGGCAATACGATAATTTCGACAACCAAACATCCTCCGAATTGGCAGTTTGACCTCCGCAATTCGAATGAAAAGCAGCAGTAATAAGACTTAGAGTAGTGTCAACAATAATTAGTCCTCTGGTAAGCTGAGTTGCTGTTGGGATTTTTTCGTTTTTAACCGATTTGTTAAAATAAGCCTGACAATGAACACCATCGCAAAGGTTAAAGCCTTCTCCGGCATGACGGTTAATATTGGCCAGAGCGTAAGTTCTGCAAATTATGGCCTGAGATTTATAATACTCTAAATGCGCATTTCCACCTCCTTCCGATTCTACAACACCTGAAATATAACTTTCCAGCTCAACATGATTTACCAACATTAGAAACGAATATTTTACAAATACCCGCAAATCGTTATCATATTCCCTGGTAGTTATATCGGGAAAAACAGGTTTTATTTTAAAAGAGCAATCCTGACTTTGGCCAATTAGGAGGATTTCTCGAAAATTGCCATAATTCTCATCAAGAGTTTTAATTGTAACTTTCTCGCCTAAAACAGCTACATAAAGAACGTCGTTTTCCGTTATTTCTCTAACAAAATTGGTGTCGCCAATAAAAGTATAATTTCCATTTGTTGGAGTAAAAACAAAAGTCTTAACATTAGTAGTTGAATAAATACCAATGTTAATTCGCTGAGAAAAAGAGTAAAAACTCGTTAGAAAAAAAACTGATATTATTATAAAAAGTGATTTCAATTTTTTTCTTCTAAGTAATTAAACATTTTATCTGCAATTCTATTAGAAGCTCCCGCACCACCTAGTTTTTCATGTAATTGCTTATATTCTTCCAAAATTCTATTTTTGGTTTCCGAATCGAACAACAGTCTATCTAGCTCAAATTTGAGAATTGTTTTATTTAAGTTGTTTTGAATTAATTCTTTAACAACCTCCTTATCCATTATAAGATTTACAAGGGAAATGTATTTAATATCAACAAGGTTTTTTGCAATAAAAAAGGTTAGTTTGCCTGTTTTGTAACAAACAACCTGAGGGGTATTAAGCAAAGCTGTTTCGAGAGTAGCAGTTCCTGAAGTAACAAGGGCAGCCTCGGATTGTTGCACCAATTCATAAGTTTTGTCGAACAAAATAGAAACCTTGTTGCTGCCAATAATATTAGTATAAAGGGCTGTATCTAAAGATTTTACTCCTGCAATTACAAAATTATAATCAGGATAATTATCAATAATTGAAAGCATAACAGGCAACATTTTCTTAACTTCCTGAACCCTGCTTCCTGCCAAAAGAGCAATAATTGGTTTGTTTTCGAGATTATTTTCTTTAAGAAAATCTTCACGAGATTGTTTGTTTTTTAGTCGGAATTCCAAAGCATCCAGAAGCGGATGTCCTTCAAAATCAACCTCAAGGCCATGATTTTTATAAAACTCTTTTTCGAAAGGAAGGATTACGAAAAGTTTGGAAACATATTTTTCAATTTTTTTAATCCTGGATTTATGCCAAGCCCAAACTGTGGGAGAAATATAGTAAAAAACTTTAATCTTGTTTTTTGTAGCAAATTCAGCTATTCTAAGGTTAAATCCGGGATAATCGACCAAAATTAGAACATCGGGATTAAAATCAAGTATGTCTTTTTTGCAGAAGGAAATATTTTTAAAAATGGTTCTAATATTAAGCAAAACAGGTATAAAGCCCATGAAAGCTAAATCTTTGTAATGTTTAATAATTTCCGCCCCTTGTTCCTGCATTTTGTCACCGCCCCAACAACGAAATACACCTTCAGGATCATTTTTTTTCAATCCCTTAATAAGATTTGCGCCATGAAGGTCGCCCGATGCTTCGCCTGCAATAATGTAATATTTCAAACTAAACTACTTTGTAAATGGCAATAAAAATAAGATAAACAATTACAGAAAAAAGTACTCCCCTGGCTCCCATAAGCATGTTACGTTTAATGAAAAGAAAAAACAGACCCAGATTTGGCAAAACGCAAATTGAAACAATTTTTGTAAATAAATCGAATTCCTCGGTGTACTTAACAAATTCAGAAAAAGTCATAGCGTTATAACTTGCATTATATACAATAAACAAAATAATAATGGGCAAAATAAGTCCCAGAACCAGTCCGATTGAAAGTTTGTTTAATTTATTTCTCATAACTATTTTCTATAAATTCCAATTTTTTATACTCTTCAACATTTCATAATCTGTAATATCAACAGAAACAGGTACAATAGCAACTTTATTAGCCGCCAGAACAGCCTCATCGGTATCTTTTGCGTTGGGCTCGAAATTGTTAAAATGACCTGTTAACCAATAATATTCTCTGCCATGCGGATCGGTTCTTTTGTCGTATTCTTCTTTCCATACGCCTTTTGCCATTCTGCACGCTTCAATTCCGGTAATTTTTTCAAGAGGCAAATCCGGCACATTTACATTAAGGCAAGTACCCTGAGGAAGGCCATTTTGCATCATTTCCTTAAAAATAATTCTCGTAAAAACCTTTGAAGCAGTAAAATCGGCATTTGCATCGTGGTTTAGAAGTGAAAAACCTGCCGATGGAATACCGTTGAAACAACCTTCAATAGCGGCTCCCATTGTTCCTGAATAAATTACAGAAATTGATGC
Organism: Bacteroidales bacterium; assembly: GCA_016936815.1. Lineage (GTDB taxonomy): Bacteria > Bacteroidota > Bacteroidia > Bacteroidales > GWF2-38-335 > GWF2-38-335. The sequence goes on along the minus strand of JAFGXD010000098.1, from coordinate 31,395 downwards.
ATTTGAACCGTGGTTTATTCCTGAAACCAGAAAATCCGGCTTTCGGTCAACTATTTGATTTAAAGCAAGTTTTACGCAATCTACCGGAGTTCCGTTAACACTGTAAATTGTAAGATTATCTTCCTTACTAACAAACTTTTTTCTTATGGGATTAACTATAGAAATGGCATGCGACATACCCGATTCACCTTTTTCGGGAGCAACAACAATTACTTCTCCAAATTCAGTTACAACTTCTATTAAAGCTTTTAAGCCCAATGCATTAACTCCATCGTCGTTTGAAACAAGAATTAAAGGTTTTTTCTTCATCTTAGACCTTTTTTTTTAGCAGTAGCAAAGATAGTTTTTTAGCCCTCAACAAAAATGATTGTTTAAAAAATGTTTTAAAATTTGGATGTTAATAAGTGGGGGAGGGGAATTGAAAATATGTCTTATAATAAATGTCATTTTTCTGACCATAAAACCCAATTATTATTAATTTTGTTGGTTCGAATTCGAAAATATTTTACGCATGAAAATTTCATACAATTGGTTAAAGGAGTATTTGAATCTTGAAATTGATTCTGAAAAAGTTTCTGAAATACTTACCGATATTGGCTTAGAAGTTAGTGGTACTGAAAAATTTCAGTCGCTTAAAGGCGGTCTTGAAGGTATTATTATTGGAAGAGTTTTAACAAAAGAAAAACATCCTGATGCCGATAAACTAAGTCTTACCACAGTTGATGTTGGCGGAGCAGAGCCTTTACATATTGTTTGTGGTGCGCCCAACGTGGAAGCCGGTCAGAAAGTAGTTGTTGCAACCGTTGGAACAACTCTGTACCATAACGATGAAAGTTTTACAATTAAAAAAGCAAAAATTCGAGGTCAGGTTTCGGAAGGAATGATTTGTGCAGAAGATGAAATTGGACTTGGAACATCGCACGAAGGAATAATGGTGCTGCCAAACGATGCCAAACCTGGCACTTCGGCTGCGAGTTATTTTAAAATATCTTCCGATACTATTTTTGAAGTTGAATTGACTCCAAACAGAATAGATGGAGCTTCTCATTTTGGCGTGGCCAGAGACTTAGCTGCTTTTATGCGTCAGTATTTTGAAGAGGTGGAACTTAATAAACCAATTGTTGATAATTTTAAAATTGACAATAATTCAAATCCAATTGAAATTATTGTGGAAAATCCTGAAGCTTGTCCAAGATACTCAGGATTAACTATTTCGGGCGTTAAAGTAGGGGAAAGTCCAAAGTGGCTGCAAGAAAGACTTTTGTCTATTGGTCACAAACCTATTAATAATGTAGTTGATGTTACCAATTTTGTTCTGTTTGAAATTGGCCAACCTTTGCATGCTTTCGATTTGGATAAAATTCAAGGAAACAAAGTGATAGTTAAAAACTTACAAGAGGGAACTACTTTTGTTACTCTGGATGAAGTTGAAAGAAAACTTTCTTCAGAAGATTTAATGATTTGCAATTCTAACGGAGGAATGTGCATTGGAGGAGTTTTTGGGGGAATTGATTCAGGAATTAAGGAAACAACAAAAAATATTTTTCTCGAATCGGCTTGTTTTAACCCCGTAAGCATAAGAAAATCGGCAAAAAGACATGGATTAAGTACCGATGCTTCTTTCCGTTTCGAAAGAGGTTCCGATCCAAATATTACGGTTTATGCTCTAAAACGTGCAGCAATGCTTATTAAGGAAATTGCCGGAGGTGAAATTTCTTCTGAAATAGTTGACATATACCCTCATCCAATAAAAAATACTTCTGTTGAATTAAGTTTTGCTGAAGTGGAAAGCCTTATTGGAAAACAACTTGAGAGAAACCAAATAAAAAACATCCTTGCATCTTTGGATATCAAAATTCTTGCTGAAAAAGAAAAAGCACTTTTGCTCGAAATTCCTGCTTACCGCGTTGATGTTAAAAGACCTGCCGATGTTATTGAAGAAATTCTAAGAATATACGGATATAATAATATTGAAATTTCTGAAACTGTAAATTCAGCAATTACAATTTCTAAAAAGCCTAATAAAGAGCTTATTACAAACACAATTTCCGGGTATTTAAGTTCAAATGGTTTTAACGAGATAATGAATAATTCTCTAACCAAATCTTCTTATTACGAAGGAAATAACAAATTTCCGGAAAGTAGATTAGTTAAAATTCTGAATCCTTTAAGCAACGATTTAAATTGCATGCGACAGACTTTGCTTTACGGTGGACTGGAGGTTATTTCTTATAACATAAACAGGAAAAATTCCGACATTAAAATTTTTGAAATTGGTAATTGTTATTTTTCAGACAAAAATCTTAATAGCGAGAATCCAAGAGATAATTATTTAGAAGAGGCTCATATTGGAATGTTTATTTCCGGAGAAAAAGAATTGATAAATTGGATAACCCCCGGAAGCAAGACTTCAGTTTTTTATCTAAAATCTTATTTGGAAAATATTTTAAAAAGAACCGGAATTCATTTAGATAGTTTAATTTGGGAAGAATTTTCGGACGATGTAATTTCTGCAGGTTTTGCATATAAACTTAAAAATAACAAAGTATTAGCAAGTGTAGGAATAGTTGACAAAAAACTGCTTAATAATTTCGATATTAGACAGGAGGTGTTTTTTGGAGATATTAATTATACAGAATTACTTAATACCGTCTCGAAGGAGGATGTTAGCTTTGCTGAAATATCTAAATTTCCTGCTGTTCGAAGAGATTTAGCATTGCTAATAGACAATGGTGTGAAATTCAGCAAAATAAAAGAATTGGCTCATAAAACCGAAAGAGAATTACTTGTAAAAGTTTCAATGTTCGATTTTTATAAGGGAGATAAAATCGCAAAAGAAAAGAAATCGTATGCTGTAAGTTTTGTGTTTCAGGATAAAGAAAAAACACTAACAGACAAGCAGATAGATAAGATTATGAGCCGGTTAATTACCGTTTATAAAGAACAACTTTCTGCCGAAATAAGATAAAAAAGAAAGAGGGTCGATACCTTGTATCGCCCTCTCTCATTCACTACTTAACTTATTGCACTTATCCTTATGAAGAAAAGCCTTTTTTAAACCTTGAAAAGAAACTTATAAGTCAATTCCCTTCCCAAAGTACCTTCTTCCAGAATTTCCGGTCGGAATGTTTCAAGTCTTGCCGAAACGTAATCTGCAAGCTGTTGATTTACCGACTTAACTTCCTTTATGGAAATATTCCCGTTTTCATCCAAAATAAATGTTGCAATTACATAAGAATTGTCATCTATCTGAATTTCAGAAGGATTTTTCATTGTCTTCTCCAAAGTTCTGGTTAAACATTTATCTTCATAAATTTTAGCCGGCTTGTCGAAGCTCTGGTTTTTGGCCATAACTGTTATGCAAAGAACCATTAGTAGAGTTAACGCTGTTGTTTTCATAATAAAGTCATTTTAGTTTTACATCTTTACTACCTTTAATACCAAGTTTATGCCAAAGTTTATAAGTGGCTGTTATTCAATACATAAAGAAGTTATTATAAATTACTTTTCTGTCCACGTTCATACAGAAGATGTACGATAGCGTACACTTGAGGTTTTTTTTGCGGATTGTGAACTTTTTAGTAATTTTCGGGTTAATAATTGGTGACGGGGTGACGAAGTGACGGGGTCACAAGGTCGAAAAGTTGATTGGCCAGGGAAAAAGAATGATAATGGACATTCCCCTTAGAAAAGGGCAGGGTGATTGACCTAGAAAGACTAATCGATAATAGTCGGAAAGTCTAGTATATTATTTAAAAATTAACATTACAAACAAAAACAACAATTAAAAACAAAAAATATGAAAACAGTAATAACAGCTATTTTGCTATCGTTAGCAGCATTTTCCTACTCACAGGAAGATTTCTATTCATTTCAGGTGAAAGATATAGACGGAAAAAAGTTCGACTTTTCAAGTCTTAAAGGGAAAAAAGTAATGATTGTAAACACCGCTTCAAAATGCGGATTTACTTACCAGTATAAAGCTCTACAAGAACTTTATGACAAGTATAAAGACAGTAGCTTCGTAATTATTGGTTTCCCTGCAAATAATTTCGCCAATCAGGAACCTGCTAAAAACAAAGAAATTAAAGAATTTTGCGAGAAAAAATTTGGAGTTAGCTTTCCAATGATGGAAAAAATATCTGTTAAAGGAGACGATATGCACCCTCTCTATCTCTGGCTTACAAGCAAAGAGAAAAATGGATTTGAAGATTCTGATGTAAAATGGAATTTTCAAAAGTATCTAATAGATGAAAACGGCAAACTGGTTGCAGTGCACGGAACAAAAACCGAACCCGACGATAAAGCTATTACCGACTGGATAGAAAACAAATAAAAGATTGCAAATAATTTCCTAAGAATGAAATCGTACAGAAAAGAACTTTGGTTCGATATTAAGAACCGAAGAGAGTTAATAAACATTACTCCAAAAATTAAACAATGTCTTACCGAAAGTGGAATTAAAGAAGGACTTTGTCTTGTAAATGCAATGCACATTACTTCCAGTGTGTTTATAAACGACGATGAATCGGGTCTTCACAAAGATTTTGAAATTTGGTTAGAGAAACTTGCTCCCGAACATCCTCATAATCAATACCGTCACAATAGTTACGAAGACAATGCCGATGCTCATCTTAAGAGAACAATTATGGGCAGAGAGGTTGTGGTGGCTATTACAGATGGAAATCTGGATTTTGGTCCATGGGAACAGATTTTCTACGGAGAATTCGATGGAAAAAGAAGAAAAAGAGTTTTGGTGAAAATTATTGGCGAGTAAATATTTACAAGTATATTTACAGCCTAATTCATCAGATTTTTTTATGAGCAAAAACAAACTAAATTTTACTCTATTTTTATTTATTATTATCTTTTTTGTAAATAATAGTCGTTCTCAAACCGTAAAAATTAACGTACGCGATAACGACCGTAAGCCCATGCCCGGAGCAACCGTTCAGCTTACGAAGACATCCGATTCAAAGGAGTTTTTTGCTAGTACAAATCAGGAAGGTATTGCCGTTTTCGAAAAACTTGAAAACACTCTTTATGCTGTTAAAATTAGCTTTGTGGGCTTCGAAACTCTTAATAAATCTATTATGGTGAAGCCCGATGAGAGAACATTCTGGTTTCGACTTAAAGAAAGTTCCGTAGGCATTGATGTTGTTGAGGTAAAAGCAAAAACCCCACTAATTAGGCAGGAAGACGACAAAATGATTATTGATCCGGAAAACATGGCTCAAACATCCACCAACACTCTTGAAGTTCTGGAAAGCACTCCCGGTTTGTTTGTAGATCAGGACGGTGGAATTTATCTCTCAAGTGCTACTCCCGCTAAGGTATATATTAATGGCCGGGAACAAAAAATGAATAATCAGGATGTTTCAACAATTCTTCGTAGTCTTCCTCCGGGTTCTGTGCAAAGAATTGAAGTAATGAGAACACCTTCAACAAAATACGATGCGGCAAGTTCGGGAGGAATTATTAATATTGTTCTAAAAAAAGGAGTAAAAATTGGTCGTTTCGGCTCAGTTTCGGCAGGTTTTAACCAAGGAAAATACGGTAATAAGTTTGCAGGTTTTACAATTAATAACAGCGGAGAAAAAACCAGTCAATACCTAAATGTAAACTACAATTACAACGACATGGAGGAGCTGCTTAATGTAAATCGTCTTTTGCAAACCGACACTTTTCTTCGGCAATCGGCTATTACCAGAAATCTCAACCATCAGATGTATGCCGGTTATGGAATTACTTACGACCCAAATGAAAAACTTAACCTTAGTTACGATGGTAGAATAAACTATTCAATTCCCCAAACAAAAACTAATAACTCTAATCTAACTGAAACAATTGAAGATGTATACCTTTCAGAAAATCAAAATATTATTGAAAATAACTCGGATTTTATAAATATTCAGCAAGATTTTGGTGCTTTGGTAAAACTAGATAGTTCGGGTTCCGAATGGGACAGTAAGTTTTCTTATAACTTCAATAGCAGAATATTGAATCAGGATTACGAATATATTTTTACAATTCCTTCAAATTATTCAATTAACGGATTTGGTGATAATGAACAACAAAGGCATTTTTCTGTTTTGCAAAGCGACTTAACTTACCATTTTCCTAAAAAACTAAAAATTGAAACAGGAGTAAAAAGCAGTTTTCAGAATTTCAACAGTAATGTAAAGTACTTTTATTTGTTGGGGGAAACAAGCCTTGAAGACCCTTCCAGAACAAACTCTTTCAATTATAATGAAAGTATTAATGCAGCTTATTTTCAATTTTCAAAAACCATAAAAGATGGCCTGATTTTAAAAACCGGAGTGAGAATGGAGCATACTTATATGAAAGGTAGTCAGACTATTCCCTCCGACACATCATTTTTAATAAACAGAGCCGATTTTTTTCCCTACATTTATCTAAGTAGAAGAATTATAAAGATGATGGGAATAGAGCTTCATGCCTACATGATTTATCGTCGCACCATAAACCGACCGGAATATGGAATGTTAAATCCTGCCATAAGTTTTGTAGACCAATATATGTACGAAACAGGAAATCCTGCCCTTAAACCTCAGTTTAGCGACAATGTAGAAATTAATGTTAGTTTCGAAGACCATCCTGTATTTGCAATAGGTCGAAATTATACCACAGATATTTTTTCGCAGGTAGTTTATCAAAATCCTCAATTCGAGGATGTTGCAATTAGAACTTACGATAATTTGGGGAAAAACATTGAAACATATTTACGAGGAATGGTAGGGATTCCACCCGGAGGAAAGTATTTTTTTGCATTGGGTGCGCAATTTTCGAAAAACGAATATGATGGTTTATATGAAAATCAGCCTCTTTCCTATAGCAGAAGCAGTTGGAGGTTTTTCACTTTTCACATGCTTTCAATTACTAAGAATACAAAATTTACAGTTTTTGGATTTATTATGAAAGATGGGTTTATGAACTTTTACGAGCTTAAAGATTTTGGAATGTTGAATATTGGTCTGCGACAGAATTTTCTCGACAATAAACTTACTGTAAGTTTTAATGTTAGAGACATTTTTAAGACCATGTTAGTAGCCTACGAACTAAATCAGGGAGGCGTTAATGCCTGGGGCGACAGGTACACCGATAACCGTCGCTTTGGAATAAACATACGCTACACTTTTGGGATTGGAAAGAAAGAAGAAAAGAAAGGGTTTTTTGAATTTGAAGAATAGAGTATTGCAGTTTTTTTTTGAAAAGATATTACAGTTTGAAGATTTTTTTGGGGAAAGAAATACGGTAATGGAGAGTTCTAGTTCTTGAGAAATTCAAACAAAAGAGTATTTAGAAATATTAACAATTAAAAAAGAGGCTGTTCAAAAGTGGACAGCCTCTTAAGTATTTAAAATTCAGCAAATAATCTATTTTAGAACGCCAAGTTCTTTTCCAACTTTAGTAAAGGCAGCAACAGCTTTATCTAAATGAGCTGTTTCGTGAGCAGCAGAAAGCTGAACTCTAATTCTTGCCTGTCCTTTTGGAACAACAGGATAGTAGAATCCAATAACATAAATACCTTCTTCAAGAAGTTTAGCAGCAAAATCCTGAGAAAGTTTAGCGTCGTACAACATTACTGCACAAATAGCTGATTTTGTTGGCTTTAAGTCGAAGCCGGCAGCTTTCATTTTTTCTACAAAATAATCAGTATTTCTGTGTAGTTTATCCTGAAGTTCTGAAGTTTCGTCCATCATTTCAAACATACGAATTCCGGCGTTTGCAACTGAAGGTGGAATTGAGTTTGAGAATAAATAAGGACGTGAACGCTGACGAAGTAATTCAATAATTTCTTTTTTACCTGTAGTGAAACCGCCAATAGCACCACCAAAAGCTTTTCCAAGAGTTCCTGTAATAATTTCAACCTTACCTCTAACATTAAATTGTTCGGTAACACCTCTTCCTGTTTTACCAACAACTCCGGCAGAGTGACATTCGTCAACCATAACCATTGCATCATATTTTTCGGCAAGCTCAACAATTTTATCCATTGGAGCAACATTACCGTCCATTGAGAAAACTCCATCGGTAACAATTAGACGAAAACGTTGTGCTTGAGCAAGTTTTAGTTGTTCTTCCAAATCTTGCATGTTTGCATTTTCGTAACGGTATCTTTGTGCTTTACAAAGTCTAACACCGTCAATAATTGAAGCATGGTTTAATGAATCGGAGATAATAGCATCCTGTTCGTTAAGCAAAGGCTCGAAAACACCACCATTTGCGTCGAAACATGCAGCGTACAAAATTGTGTCTTCTGTACCAAAAAAGTCGGCAACTTTTTGCTCCAATTTCTTGTGCAAATCTTGTGTTCCGCAAATAAAGCGTACAGATGACATACCATAACCATGAGAATCCATAGCATCTTTTGCAGCTTTTACCAACTGTGGATGATTTGATAATCCAAGGTAATTGTTGGCACAAAAATTAAGCACATCAGCACCGGTACTTACCTTAATGTCAGCACCTTGTGGTGAAACAATTATTCTTTCGTTTTTATACAGACCTGCTTCTCTAATGTCGCTGATCTCTTTCTGAAGAAATTCCTGAACTCGTTTATACATTTTTTTATTTTCTAAAGGTTTAACAAAAATTTTGGGAATCAAAGATAAGCATAATTCTGAGTAATTAACTATGATATTTAGCATGAAAAAATTTGCCGTTTACCATCTTTTAAAAAGTCTTCATCATTTTTATACAACTTAAATAGAACAAAATTAGGTATTAATACGTATCCCGATGAGTATTAACACCCAAAAAAACAAAATGAAAAAAAACATACTAATAATATTTTTAATATCTTCAATATCCGCATTTTCTGGTACATTCTATTCAATTTTAGACGGTATGGGAATGGGCGGAAACTGGAATAACGGAGGGTATTGGTCTTTTTCATCAGGCGGAGCTCCATGTGGTGCAGTTCCGGGAGAACGAGATATTATTTATGTAGAAACCGACATGACTCTTGATGTTAATTTTAGAATTAGAGAATCTCTTACAATTGCAAATGGTGCAAGTTTAACAACAAACACTTACAATTTAGAAGTAAATGCCGGAGGAACATTAAATTCTGATGGATTGCTTAGGGTTTGGGATTTGACATTCTACAACGGATCATTTGTAAATTTACTAACTAATTCCACAACCATTGTATTAAACGACCTTACCAACATGAACAATAGTGACGATGTTTCAATTGATGGAGCAGTTGATGTTACAGGTGATTTTTATAATGGAAATGGTGGAATAATTGCAGGAACGGGGTCAATTTCAGCAGGAACATTTACAGGAAGCGGAACTACATTTGGATTTAGTCCCAATAGCTCTATACCTCCCGGTTCAGAAATTCCATTTCCACTTCCTGTTGAATTAATAAGTTTTAGTGCTCTTCATGCGGAGTTTTTCGGAGTAAGACTTGAATGGACAACCGCTTCTGAAATTAATAACTCTCACTTTATTGTTGAAAGATCTGTTGATGGGAAACAATTTGTGGAACTTACAAAAGTAATGGGCGCAGGAAACACTTCAGAATTAACGCATTATTCGGCTGAAGATACTGCTCCGGAAAATGGATTGGCTTACTATCGTTTGAGACAAGTAGATTATGATGGTACAACAGCTTTCTCACCAATTGTTCCTTTCCGTTTCGAAAGTATTTTTTCCGGTGATATGCTTGTATTTCCAAATCCTGCTGAAAAAGGAGAAACAATTAATGTCAATTTTGAAGGGCTTGATCCTAATAAAGAGGTTTTAGTTATTGTTAACGACATTATGGGGAAATTGAAATATTCAAAAGTTCTGTTTACCGACCTAAGTGGAAGTGTTCTTGAAGCAGTTGACCCTAACAATGTTCTGTCTCCTGGAACTTATATTATAGTAGGAACCTCTCAGGATAAAATATACAAGAAGAAGTTCATTATCAGATAAATACTTTATCCTTTTTATTGGAATTATTATAAAGATTATTTCCAAAGAATTTTCATGCTGTACATCATAAATAGCCGGTTTTTATTTGAACAAATTTACGTATTTTTGTTACCCACAATTTAAACCGTTTAATTCTCTTAATTATGAACAAAATTCTTATCGTTGGTGCAGTAGGACAAATAGGCTCCGAGCTTACACTTACTCTTAGAAATATTTATGGAAATGAAAATGTGATTGCCTCTACAAGAAAGACTCCCCCGTCTGACAAAGTTAAGGAAACAGGTCCGTTTGAATTTTTTGATGTTGCTAAAAAGGAAGACCTTTACAATGTTTGTAAAAAATATAATGTTGACTGTATTGTAAATATGGCTGCTATTCTTTCAGCAGTTGGTGAACAAAACCCAATGTTGGCATGGGATGTTAATATGAACGGACTAATTAACGTTCTTGAAGTGGCTCGCGAAATGAACATGAAACAAGTTCTTGTCCCATCTTCAATTGCTGTTTTTGGTCCCGGAACTCCTTTAGATTCAGCTCCACAGGAAACAGTTCTAAAACCAACAACAATGTACGGTGTAACAAAAGTTGCAGGCGAGTTACTAGCCGATTACTATGTTAGAAAATATAATCTTGACGTTCGCGGATTACGTTACCCCGGTATTATTAGCAACGAAACGCTACCCGGTGGCGGAACTACCGATTACGCTGTTGCTATTTATTACGATGCTGTGAAATACGGAAAATACAAATGCTTTGTTAGAGAGGATACCAGACTTCCTATGATGTATATGCCCGACTGCTTAAAAGCTACAGTTGATTTAATGCAGGCTGACTTTAGCAAACTTAAGCACCACAGCGATTTCAACGTTGGAGCTATGAGTTTCTCTGTTGCCGAACTTGCTGCCTCTATTAAGAAATATATGCCAAACTTTGAAATCTCTTACGAACCTGATTTCCGTCAGGCAATTGCCGATTCTTGGCCAAATTCAGTTGACGATACTGCTGCAAGACAGGAATGGGGTTGGAACCCATCGTTTGATTTGGATGCAATGACTCAGGATATGCTAAAGGTTATTGGAGAAAAACACAAACAAGGACTGATTTAATTAGTGTCTGCAAGAAAACTCCGATAACTGCGTTATACGATTTCTGAAAACAGTCATTTACAAAAGTAGACTCCTTGATTTTCAGAAATCGAAAGCCTTGTTCTCGAAGTTTTCTTATCAGCCACTTTAGAAAAAAGGTGGTTTTCTGCTGGCACTAAATAATAAACAAATAATTATTAAGGCTGCTTTATGCGGCCTTTTTTTTTAACCAAAAGTGGATACTACTGTAAAGTCTTTATGACCTTTTTGTCCCGTAACAAATACTTCTCCGGCCTTTAACCAGGCATGGGCTTTTAGTTTGTTTTCTTTTTTACTAAGTCCAAAATATATTGTGCAAGGAATACTATTCTTGTTTAGAATTATTTTTCCTGCAATTGCCTGTTGTAAACATTTAGTCTTAAATGGTGTGACTTTTACAGCCCTTGCAATTCCTCTCTTAACAGAAAAAATATATTCAAAATCTTCCGAAATAGGATTTTTTGCTATAGTTCCCTCAAGTCCAACTTTTTTTAAGTATTTTTTTGGTGCTTGAAAACGAGTTTTGTACCAGGCTTTAAATAAATTAGAAACACAAAGGTAGAAAATTTTACGCTCGCTGGAAGATAACCTGAAGTATTTGTAAAAAGAAAGCATAATACAAATGTATTCATTTTTTACGTCTTATCTGTAAATCAAATTTCTTAAAACTTTCCTCTTATAGCCTTAATACTAGGTAATTCTTTGCCTTCAATATATTCCAGCAAAGCACCGCCGGCTGTTGAAATGTAAGAAATTTTGTGAGCAAGACTGTATTTGTTAAGGGCAGAAATCGAATCTCCTCCACCAACCAAGGAATAAGCTCCATTATCTGTGGCTCTTGCAACCGCCAAGGCAACTTTTAGAGTACCCATAGAGAAGTTTGTCATTTCAAAAACTCCCATTGGGCCATTCCATAGTATTGTGGCAGAACGGTTTATTACTTCTTCAAATTCGTTTCCCGATTTTATTCCTATATCCATTCCCATCCAATTATCTTCAATTTTGTCTATCTCGCAATGGTGAATGTTGGCGTTATTGTCGAATTTATCTGCAATAAGCACATCCTGCGGAAAATAGAGTTTAACATTATTCTTAGCAGCTTTTTCAATAATTCTCTTAGCAACATCTAAGTATTCATCCTCCACCAAAGATTCCCCAACTTTTCCGCCCATTGCTTTAATAATTGTAAAGACAATTCCTCCACCAATAATCAGGTTATCTACTTTATCTAACAGAGATTCAATAATTTGAATTTTAGTTGAAACTTTTGAACCTCCCAGAATACCTGTAAATGGCCTTTGAGGATTCTTAAGAACTTTGTCTATGTTATTAATTTCAGCCTCAACCAAATAGCCAAGCATTTTATCATTTGGGAAGAATTTGGCTATTGTATATGTTGATGCATGGGCTCTGTGGGCTGTTCCAAAAGCATTCATAATATACACATCGCCAAGTTCGGCAAGTTGCGATGCAAATTTTTCATCGCCTTTTGTTTCAGCTTCGGTAAAACGAAGGTTTTCGAGCATTACAACAGATCCCGGATTTAAGGTGTCGCAGAATTTTTTGGTTTCAGGGCCAATACATTTTTCAAGAAAAATTACTTCTCTTTCAAGTAGTTTTGAAACATGAGATACAATGTGTTTCACAGAGTATTCATGCATGTGTTTTCCTTTGGGTCTTCCAATATGTGTCATTATTATTACCGAACCGCCATCTGCCAGAACTTTTCTAATTGTTGGAATAGCCGTCTTAATTCTTGTATCGTCAGTAATATTGCCATCTTTATCGAGAGGAACATTAAAATCAACTCTAATTAAAGCACGTTTTCCAAAGAAGTCGTAATCGTCAACCGAGTAAGATTGTTTTATGGCTTTAATACTTGGAAGTTTCTTACCTTCAATATATTCCAGCAAAGCTCCACCTGCTGTTGAAACGTATGATATTTTATGAGCAAGACTGTATTTGTTAACAGCAGCAATTGAATCGCCCCCGCCAACCAATGAAAAAGCTCCTTTGTCGGTGGCTCTGGCAACCGAAAGAGCCACTTTTAGAGTTCCCATAGAAAAATGAGGCATTTCGAAAACCCCCATAGGACCATTCCATAAAATAGTAGCTGAATGTTCTATTACTTCTTCAATTCTGCTGCCAGATTTTACTCCAATATCTAGTCCCATCCAACCTTCAGGAATTTTATCTATTTCGCAATGGTTAATGTTAGCATCGTTGGAAAAACTATCGGCAATAAGCACATCTGTGGGAAGATATAGTTTCACATTGTTTTTTGCAGCTTTATCAATTACTCTTTTCGCTACATCTAAAAACTCCTCTTCGTAGAGTGAATTTCCAATTTCACCTCCCATAGCTTTTACGAAAGTGTAAACAATACCTCCGCCAATAACCAGATTATCAACTTTTTGTAACAAAGCTTCAATAATATGGATTTTTGTTGAAATTTTTGAACCACCAATAATTGCGGTAAAAGGACGTTGTGCTTTTTTTAGAACCTTGTCAATGTTTTTCAATTCACTTTCTACAAGATATCCAAGCATTTTGTCGTAAGGAAAATACTTTGCAATGGTATAGGTTGAAGCGTGCGCTCGATGAGCTGTACCAAAAGCGTCCATTACGTATGCGTCTCCCAAACGAGCAAGTTTTTTGGCATATTCTTCATCGCCTTCAAGTTCTGATTTATTAAAACGAAGGTTTTCAAGTAAGACAATTTCTCGTGGTTTAAGGTTTTTGCAAACATCAAAAGCTTTGTCGCTTACAGCATCTTCAACAAAAATAATTTTTGTGTCTAGCAATTTTTCAAGTCTGGGAAGAATATGAACCAACGACATTTCGGGACGAATTTGACCTTTTGGTCTACCCAAATGTGTTAAAATAATTGGGGAACCTCCATCGGCAAGAATTTTCCTGATTGTTGGTATTGCAGTTACAATTCTGGTATCGTCGGTTATTTCAAAATCTTTGTTTAAGGGAACATTAAAATCAACTCTAATCAATACTCTCTTGTCTTGGAAATTGTAATTGTCGATGTGGTTCATAATATTTTAATTTTTGCGATAAAGATAATACTATATCATTTTCAACACAAAATTTTATTTAGGGGTTTAATATTTATTTCTCATCCCGGGTTTTACCGCGGGGCAAAAGTGTGTCAGCCCTTCAGGCTTTGGTTTACTTTGTAAATATTAGTTTGGTAACAAATGAAAATTACGCAATATGGGTCAGAGCCTGAAGGGGTCATTCAATACAGCCCAACGCAACGCACTAGGGAATTAGATAATCCGGGAAATTTGATAAAACCGCAAAAATGAATAAAAAAATCCGTTTCAGCACAATAGATTTAATTGCTAATAACTATTTTTGTACTGTATGATGTTTAAAGATATTGCCGGATCTGCCCAAATCAAGGAGAACCTTGTTAACATGGTGCAAAACAATCGTTTGCCCCATGCTTTGCTGTTTTCGGGACAAGAAGGAGTAGGAAAACTTGCTTTAGCAATAGCTTTGGCTCAGTATGTAAATTGCACAAATAGAACTCCTTACGATTCTTGTGGGGTTTGTGCTTCCTGTAGTAAAATTCAGAAAATTGCTCACCCCGATTTGCATTTTGTTTTCCCTTTGGTAAAAAAAGACAATCCAAAAATAAGAACCTCAGATGATTGTCTGCCTTTATGGCGTGAACAAATTAGTGAAAATCCATATTTTAACATAAAAAGTTGGATGAACAAACTAGATTTGGAAAATCAGCAGCCGGGAATTTTTGTTGAGGAAGCTTCGAAAATACTTGAAAAACTTAATTTGAAGACTTACGAGGCCGATTACAAAACAATGATTATTTGGCTGCCTGAGAGAATGCACAATTCGGTGGCAAACAAGATTCTTAAGATGCTGGAGGAGCCGTTTGAAAAAACTCTCATAATAATGGTTTCAGAAGCTCCCGATAAGCTGCTGCCAACTGTGCTTTCAAGAATGCAACATATAAGAATTCCAAGATTAGGTAGTGAGGAAATAAAGAATGAAATATTAAAAAGCTCCAGCCTTTCCGAACAGGAGGCTCTTGATTTAGCTGTAATTGCAGATGGTTGCCTTGCGGAAATTCATGAGTTAATTAATTCTTCCGAAAACCTTAAAGGAAATTTCGAGCTTTTTGTAAGGATAATGCGTCTGGCATACAAAAAAGATATTTTTGGTATTAACCAATGGGTAGAAGAGGTTGTAAGTATGGGGCGGGAAAAACAAAAAGATTTATTAAATTATATGATGAGGCTTATTAGAGAAAATTTTATTCTAAATATTCAGGAACCTTCAATTACTTGTCTTACCGCCGCAGAAAGAGATTTTTCAGAAAAATTTTCTCCATTTATTCACAAAAATAATGTGTTTGGAATGTACGATGAAACCGGAAAAGCATATTTTCACATAGAAAGAAACGGCAATGCAAAAATTGTTTTGTTCGATTTTGCAGTAAAGATGATATTGTTGATTAAGGGGTAGGTCTTTTGTTTGTTATTAGCCATAAGCCAATCTGTCGATATGTTTTAGGAATTCACCAAATAAAAACATCAATGCGTTGACATTATTTCAATAAAAATGTATATTTGTATTGATAATAATTTGCAATAACGCAGAACAAAACTATTCGGGCTTTTGCAAATATTATTGATTGTATAAATAGATTAATTGCAAGTACATTTTCGCTTTTAAAAAAAAACTTTCGAGGTACTTGACAAACAATTTCCCCTGCAAAATTTATAAGTAATAATTATAGGCTGTTTAAATTGAGCCTATTATTTAGGCTCAAATCTCAACTCGTAACCATTAGTGGTAACGTGACCGGAGTTATTATCTTTAAGCCATAACTCATCGGAAGCTAGACGAATTATTTCGTAATTTTCGTATGATTTAAAGGTTGCACCGCCACCGGATAGTTCGTAAGTGATTTTTAAATTTACATCACCATCGAATTCCCATGTTCCATTCTGTTCAATACCATAAACCTTGGTGGAATAATCTCCCCCTTTTGTGTAATTATTTTCCCAATCAGGAACAACAGATTGTTCATCACCATTAGCATCGTACAAAGAAACAAGTTTCCATTCTTTTGCCAGTCGAGATTTCTTAGATTTTAAACTAATTGACGGGCCTTCTTCATACTTTGAACAAGAGGCAAAAACAAATGCAATAACGGCCAAAACAAGTAGAATTTTTGTGGTTTTCATTGTGTAAATATTAGGTGAAACATTGGTTATACTTGTGCAAATATATAAAAACTTTACCTTTTTGCAACCTTAGAAAAATAATTTAGTCTTTCATTTAATTTTCAATTAACTTTACCCAATAAATAAATTTGAAACAAAGCATAAACAATGAAAATTATTATTACAATTTCAATTATTGCCTGTGTCTTAATTCTTCAAAGCTTTAATGATACAAAACCGGCTTATAAACTATTCGACAAAAACGGAAAAGAAACAAACTATTCTGAAATGCTAAAAATGGCTAAGGATGCCGATATTGTCTTTTTTGGTGAGTTACATAATAACCCAATTTCTCATTGGCTTCAGTACGAACTTACAAAAGATCTTCACAAAGAGAAAGAAGGAAAAATTATTTTAGGCGCCGAAATGTTCGAATCCGACAATCAATTAATAATGAATGAGTATTTAAAAGGGACAATAGCAGAATCTAAATTTGAAGATGAAGCGAGACTATGGCCTAATTATTCAACAGATTATAAGCCACTTGTAAGCTTTGCCAAGGAAAACAATCTTGCTTTTATTGCCACAAACATTCCTCGTCGATATGCCTCAGTTGTTTTTAACAAGGGTTTCGAAGGACTTGAAAGTCTGGACGATGAGGCAAAAAGATTTATTGCACCTTTACCTGTTGATTATGACGAAAACCTTGATTGTTATAAAAATATGATGAAAATGGGCGGAATGGGAAAAGGAATGGGAAAAACTAACGAAAATTTCCCTAAATCTCAAGCAATTAAGGATGCTACAATGGCTCATTTTATTACAAAAAATCACAAAGAAAACTACATATCAATTCATTACAATGGTAGTTATCATTCAGATAATTATCAAGGTATTGTTTGGTATGTGAAAAATAAAAATAAGAAACTTAAAATCTTTACAATAACAACCGTTACCCAAGCTGAATTAGATAAACTTTCGGACGAATACATTAATATGGCCGATTTTATTATTGTAGTTCCTGAAACAATGACAACAACATATTAATATTGTTGTTTTAAATTAAGGCTGCTTTACCCAAACAAGCACATTACAAACCGACCTGTTATTGGCAGGACAATCTGCATGAATACTATTACAACCCGAATAAATAAATCCTTCTCCACCATAAGAGAAAATAATTTGATAACCACCAATTCCACCTGACCATGAATCAAAAGCACTTCCATAACTAGACGTTCCGGTATTCATTCCAGTTCCAGAAACAGCATTTGCATAAGAAGTGTAATATTGTCGTATGGACTGGGTATTATTTGCAGAATTGGAATTAAGAACCCTGTTATGTTTAAAATAAATAGTATTAGTATTACAAGCTTTTGCCTTTTCAACTCTTAAAATAGAAGTAGCATAACTGCCTCTAATTAGGTTAATATCAGAATCGCTCAGTTTACCAAAAGTTAAATCTGTTGGTAAAATAGGTGTTGATCCCGCTGTTCCGGTTACCCTGTTGTTTGTAAATTTTGGGCCGGTATTTTCAACCAAAGTCCAGCCGCCACCATCAGTAGTCATATCGCAATAACACTCGTAAGCTACATTTGCCCCTGCTCCATCAGGATCAATAAAATATGTGCCATCAACTCCTTGGGTTGAAGGATTTGTATCGTAGATATCCTTGCAACTTAAACCCGGAGTTGAAATATCTTGCCCATAATTTGAAGTGGAATTTGTCCATTTATACCATGTTCCTCCAACATAATATTGAACCTCATTTGTTTGAGAATTGTAAATAGTGAGACCTTCAACAGGAGAATCAATTGCATCTCTTTGGGCATTATTCATTCTGGGAATTAAAAGACCTTTCCTTGTGGTTGTTCTTACTTCCATTTTTGCAGATTGATCTATTGTTCCTGTTCCTATTAAAACCCCTGCCGGAGTATCGGCACCTCCTGCAACAGCATTTGAAACAGTTGAATACGTCATTTGCCAATCGGCGCCATCATAATATAAAACCAAATCGGAAACAGTATTGTAATAAATCAATCCTAATGTTGGAGATGCAGGTGAAGAACCTGTAATTCTAGGAAGTAGAAAGCCCTTTGTAACCGAATTTACGTGAAGCATTGCAGAGTTATCGGGATCTGCAACACCTACTCCAACTCCAATATCTGTACCTGTTCCTGCAAAAGGATTGGTGGCAGCAGTAACAATAGTCCTGTTAATACTTAGCCAATTTGCCCCATCGGAATAATTATGATAGCCGGTAGATCTGTTGTAAATAATTAATCCTTCAGCCGGTGAAGCAATTGCATCACGCTCTGCGGTGGTCATTACCGGAAAAAGAATTCCTTTTGTGGTTGACTTTACATCTAATTCGGAGCTTGGGTCTCCACCGGAATCATCCTCGTTTATTGCAACTTGTGCTTTAAGGTTTAATGCCACTAAAACGATAAAAAGGATTGTTAGAATTTGTGCAGGCTTTTTCATGATATACCTTTTATGATTATTTTATAACTATTTTTTTTGTTTTAAATATGTTTTCTTGCTCATCGTAAACCTTAGCTTCGTAAAGTCCGGATGAAAGAATATCTGATTCATCAATAATAAAAGAATAATTTCCTGAATTATCTGTTGTACAAGATTTTCTCAAAATTGGTCTTCCTAACAAATCTAATATTTCAAGTTTTAGAATTGTATTTGGATTATATTTTTCTATACTAATAATACTAATGGTTTCGTTAAATGAAGGGTTTGGAAAAACAGAAAAATCTATTTGATTGTTACCGCCCAACAATTCAATATTGTTTATTACCACTATTTCGGAAAAAGAATAAGATCCATCGAAATCAGTTTGTTTAAGCCGGTACAATGAAATTCCGGGGAAAGGATTATTATCTACTTCCTCATAATCAATTCTATAATTGCTATTTCCAGCCCCGGGAACTCTAATAAGTTCTTCCCATCTTAATTGCTCTTCACTTTCTAATTGTGCCCTTTGTATGGTAAAAAAATCATTATTTATTTCGGTAACAGTTGTCCAATTAAGTTCAACAACACCATTTGTTAAAATACCGGTGAAAGAAAGTAATTCCACCGGAAAAGCAATATCTCTGGATTTTGCAATAGCAAATTTAGAAAAACTATTATAACCTGTTCTTTGGGCATATCCCGAGCCAATTGGTATTCCCATTCCATCGTAAGTTAGATAGGTTCTGCCTCCTAAATTGTCGGCAGGAATTACTGTGGTTGCGCTAAATGCATCCCAATCTGCATAATCGGTTGATAAACCAGATCTTTTCAAAATACAAAACTCAAAATCGTCAACAGAAGATAAATTTGCTATATTATCAACATACAATCTTATTCCATAAGTTCCACCTGTGGCAGGATTTAAAGGCTCTATAGTCCACTCGGCATCTTCAAGAACATTTTCAAGAGGTACACCATCCTGAATAGCAATAAGTGGATCAAGATTTGCGTCAACATTACTGCCTCCTTCTGTAATTGAGGCAACCGAAACATCAATAGCTCCAATTCCTGCTAAATTATTATTTACAAATTCAGCAAGGTGGTAATCTCCCGCACTGGCTCCTTTTCCAACCGGAAGAGGATATACAGAAGTATTTGTTGCAATATTTTTTTCTAAAGTTCCATAAACAAAAGATGTTGATGAATAACCTGTAATATCAGACGGAGCTGTACTGGTACAAATAATTTTGTTTGAACCGGTAATTAAATAGCCGTCTGTTAATGTAAGAGTTTCATTTACAATAGCATTAATATCCAAACTAACATTTCCAGAGCCTTTGTTTATTCTTAAATCTCCAAAACTGGTAATATTCACTCCTCCAATGGTTTGATTAATATTTCCCCTGAATAAAATACTACCTGTTGCGTTTACATTAGCATTATTTATCCAATCTCCTTCTATGTTAATGTTTCCCAATAGGTTAATTGTGCTACCCGATTCATTGTTAATTCCTCCTTCTGTATGAAAATCGGAAGAAGCATTTACGTTTAGCTTACCCACATCGGAAATATTTGTCAAAACAGCATCTCCGGTTATTGTTGAATTGGCTCCTGACTGAACTCTGTAATAGGAACCCTTAATTCTTAATTCATCGGTTACGGGATAAGGATTATAAATGGTTGTAGCCGAAAAACCAACAATATAGCTTCCAAACTGATTAAGATAGTTTCTTACAACATTAACTTCGGTAGGACTATAATACTGATCGGCTGATGTATGTGTTCCATAATCCTGCCAACCGCTGCCTATGTCGGATATTAATGAGTAATTGTCTGAAGTTCCTCCCTTGTCGGTGTGCCCTTTAGATTGAATTTCAGCATGATAGCTTACTGCACCAAGACCGGGATTTGGGGAAAAAGTCCAATAACCATAATCTAAAAACTCATCAACCGGAACACCTTCAACTGTTAGTCCTCCCGGAACAGGATTTTCGTTGCTAATTGTAAATGAGACATCTATATAGTTTAAGCCTAAATGATTATTGACATAAATGGAAGCCAATTCGAAATTTGAAGCAGTTCCAATTGGTAAATGATAATCAATTCCTGCATTCAAATATCGTCTTAAATTCCCAAAAATATACTTTCCATCACCGTAACCCGAAACATCATCGGATATTGAGGTCATTTCTAGCCTATTTCCCCCGGTTGAAATAATTCCGTTATTAAACAACAAATGTTTTGAAACAATCTGATTATTAGAAAGATTTACTCCCAAAGGATTGTCAATTGTAAAATTTTCGAAAATAGTACTTACCGAACCTCCAACATCCTGCAAAAGAGCACCGGAAAACTCTGTAGTACCTGTTCCCGGTCCCGGATGTGCAAGAGAAGCTGTTGCCTCGTTGTTCCAATTAGATTTTGCAGCCAAATTTCCATCTATTTGAATTGAAGAACCCGATAAATTATTAATATCTCCTTCGGAAACAAAATTCCCTCCCGCATCAATTTTCAACAAACCAATATTGGAATTATTTACGCTAAAACCTGAATTGCAAACAATATTTTCGGAACCGGATTGAACCTTATATACAGAACCCTTAATTCTAAGCTCATCGGTTACGGGATAAGGATTATAAATTGTAGCAGCCGAAAAACCAACAATATAACTTCCAAAATCATTTAAATGGTTTCTAAAAACACGTACCTCGGTAGCACTGTAATATTGGTCGGCTGAAGTATGTGTTCCATAGTCCTGCCAGCCGCTGCCTATGTCGGATATCAAAGAATAATTATCGAAAGTTCCTCCTTTGTCGGTATGACCTTTAGATTGAATCATTACGCTATAATCGCTTGCGGTAGCGCCAATATTTGGTGAAAAAGTCCAATAACCATAATCTAAAAACTCATCAACCGGAACACCATTAACCGAAAGACCTCCGGGAACAGGGTTTTCATCGCTAATGGTAAAACTAACATCAATATAATTCAATCCAGTTTGAGAATATATGTTTACAGAAGCCAATTCAAAAAAACTTGCTGAACCCATAGGCAGGTTATAATCCATGCCGGTTCCAAGGTATCTTCTGAGGTTTCCGAAAATATATTTCCCATCCCCAAAACCCAAAATATCTTTTGAAAGAGAAGTAACATCTAGTCGATTTGCACCGGTTGAAATAACGCCATCATTAAAACTAAGAAGTTCTGTTACAGTTTGATTTATTGGCAATAAGACCCCTGCAGAGTTATTAATTGTAATATTTTCGAAAACAGTACTAACAGTTCCTCCAATATTTTGCGATAAAGTTCCGGCAAATTCAACAGTACCAAGGCCGGGTCCGGAATGAGAAACAGAAGCTGTTGCTTCATTGTTCCAATGTGCCATTGCGACTAATGTACCATCTAATTCAATTGATGAGGAGCTCAAGTTATTAATGTCGCCTTCGGAAATAAAAATTCCGTTTTCGTCAATTTTCAACAATCCTAAATCAGAATTATTTACACTAAAAGAGTTATTACAAACTGTATTTTCCGAACCGGATTGAACTTTATAAACTGAACCTTTTATTCTTAATTCATCTGTAACAGGAAATGGGTAATATACTGAAATTGAAGAATACCCAATAATAAATTTACCTAATTCTTCCAGATGATTTCTGTAAACCCTTACTTCGGTTGGACTATAAAACTGATCCACAGAGGAATGAAATCCATAGTCTTGCCAACCTGCTCCAATATCGGAAATAAGGGAATAATTATCGAAAGTTCCTCCTTTATCGGTATGTCCTTTAGATTGAATAGAAATATCATATTCTATTGCAGATAATCCGACATTTGGAACAAAATTCCAGTAGCCGTAATCAAGAAATTCATCAACAATAACGCCATTAACCGACAATCCTCCCGGAACAGGATTTTCATCATTCACCGTAAAATTAACATCAATAAAGTTTAGTCCGGTATGAGTATTTACATGAATTGTTGAAAGTTCATAAAAAGATGCAGAGCCAACCGGAAAGTCATAATCAAGTCCGGAATCAAGAAATCTTCTTAAGGTTCCAAACACATATTTCCCATCTCCATAACCGGAAATTGTGTTTGTTAATGAAGTAAAAATAATTTTATTTGCTCCTGTAATAATTAAACCATTATTAAACAATAGGTTGGCGGTTATTGTCTGATCTAATTGAAGACTAACACCTGAAGGATTGTTAATAGTAAAATTCTCGAAAACAGTTGAAACCGTACCGGCAATATTCTGCAATAATGTTCCTGAAAATTCAAAAGTACCAATTCCTGGGCCGGGATGAGCAACAGAAGCAGTTGCATTATTAATTAAATCGGAATAAAGAATAAAATTTCCATCAACCTGAATTGAAGAACCCGAAAGATTATTAACATCTGCTTGGGAAGCAAAAGTTCCATTTTCATCTATTTTTAGAATGCCGAGGTCTGAATTATTTACAGTAAACAGATTGTTTGTAACATTTGTCTCCGAACCCGACTGAACTTTAAATATTGAACCCTTAATTCTTAACTCATCGGAAACGGGAAAAGGAAGGTAGGTACTTAATGAAGAGTATCCGGGCACAAAACTACCAAATTGACTAAGGTGGTTTCTATAAACTCTTACCTCGGTTGCACTATAAAACTGATCAGCAGAAGTATGAATCCCATAATCCTGCCAACCGCTGCCAATATCGGAAATAAGTGAATAATTGTCGAAACTACCACCTTTATCGGTATGACCTTTCGAAAACAGAACCAGATTGTAATCAATAGCAGATAATCCGGGATTGGCTGAAATTGTCCAAAAACCATAATCCAAAAACTCATCAACCGTTACTCCATTTACTGTTAGTCCACCCGGAACCGGGTTTTCGTTACTCACCGAGAAATTTACATCTAAATAATTAAGTCCTGTTTGAGTATTAACAAAAACTTTAACAAGCTCATAAGTAGTTGGTGAGCCGACAGGAAAATCAAAAAATGCTAATTCAGACAAATGTCTTCTCAAATTTCCTGCAATATATCTGTCGTTGCCGTAGCCTGTAATATTATTTGATAAGGAAGAAAACTCGAGATGATTAGCCCCGGTATAAACAAGTCCGTCGACCAAAAAGAGATTAACGGAAACGGTTTGGTTATGAGTTAGATTTACTCCTAATGGGTTGTTTATTGAAAGGTTTTCGAAAATAGTATTTACAGTACCGCCAATGTTTTGCAAAGCAGTTCCGGCAAATTCAACATTTCCTGTTGCTAATCCGGGATGTGATAATGATGAAACCCCTTCATTATTCCATTCAGAATATGCAAACAAATTACCATCAACCATTATTGAGGAACCAGAGAGGTTATTAATGTTTCCTTCTGCATAATAAGTGCTATTCTCTTCAATTTTTAAAAACCCTGCATCGGAAACATTTGTCTCAGTTGCAGAACCTGAGATTGTTACAGTTGAGTTTGCGCCTACGGTAAAATAGCTACCCTTTATTCTTAATTCATCTGTTTCAGCAGCAAAAACAGGGAAAAAGGAAATAATTAAAAATGATATAATAAGTTGTTTCGTCAAAGTCTGAAAAAAAGATTGTAAATATAAGAAAATAAGGACTTAAAGTCAAGTTATATTATTGTTATTTCCTTTACTTTTCGTCAAAAAAATTAAGTCAATCTCCAGTGCCAATAACTAAACCACCCCTAAGCTCCGGTTTTCCTATATCGCATAACCGCCAG
This sequence comes from Bacteroidales bacterium, assembly GCA_016936815.1. Taxonomy (GTDB): domain Bacteria; phylum Bacteroidota; class Bacteroidia; order Bacteroidales; family GWF2-38-335; genus GWF2-38-335. Next base: position 6,914 of record JAFGXD010000098.1, on the reverse strand, counting down.
ACTCATAATAATAACTGCATAAATCGTAAGATGAATAATTTGTGGAATCAGGTCGCTGTATCCGGAACCTTTAAGTAGTATCATTCTTACCACTTCCAGAAATACAGCAATAGGATTTATAACATTAACTTGTTGTGCCCAATATGGCATGCTATCGGTTGGGGTAAAAAGTCCGCTCATTAAAATAAATAATAAAAGGAAAAAGAAAGATACAAACATTACCTGTTGCTGGGTATTGGCAGTTGTGGAAATAAAAAGCCCAAATCCCAATGCCACAATTAGATACAACCCAGCTATGGAAAATAATACAAATAGATTTCCCTGAATTGGAATATCGAAAAGAAGTTTGCCAATAATTAGTCCGAAAACCAGTTCAAACATTGCAATAATCCAAAATGGAATCATTTTTCCAATAATAAACTGATATTTCTTAATTGGAGTAACATTAATTTGTTCTATTGTTCCCATTTCCTTCTCTCTTACAATGTTTATTGCCGTAAGAAACATTCCAATTATGGTTACCAGCAAAACCAACATTCCGGGCACCATATAAATTTTATAATTTAAATCGGGGTTATACCAAAACGAATAGGAAATATCTACAACACCGCCCGGTTTGACAGAATTTCCCCCTTTGCCTTTTTGTTTTTCCAGGGAGTAATTAGCAATAATCTGACCGGAGTAACCATTAATAAGTCCTGCCACCATACCGTTTATGGCATTAATACGAATTTGTAATGCAGTATTATTTCCCTTGGTTAATTCCCGTTCAAAACCTTTAGGAATAATAATTACAGCATCTGAATTTTCTGTTAGCAACTGGTTGTCAGCATATTTTTCAGAAAAAGAAAAACCGGTAATTTCGAAAAATGGAGCTCCCTCAAATTTTGAAACAAGTTCTCTGGATGTAGAACTTAAATCATTATCTACAACATGAAGACGTATTCTTTTCATCTCCATATTAGCAGCATTAACAAGTATAATAAGTTGAGCTATTGGAAGAATGAAAATAATGGGCAACATGGTTTTATTTCTAAAAACCTGAATTAGCTCCTTTTGTAAAATATAAAATATTGTTCTCATTCTTAATCCAATCTTATCTTAAATTTATAAATACTAAGCAAAATAAAGAAAACAGTCATTCCAAGCAGCACAAGAGTTTCGAACCACACAAACTCAAATCCGGTACCTTTAAGCATAATATTTTTAACAATTGTAATATAGTATTTTGGTGGCATGACATTACATAGCCATTGCAAAACCTCGGGCATATTTTCTATTGGAAAAATAAATCCTGAAAGCAGCATTGTGGGCAACATTAGAGCAAACATTGAAATAAACATTGCCACTTGTTGCGATTTTGAAATTGTTGAAATAAAAATTCCCAAGGAAAGTGCCATCATAATAAACAGAAGGCTTTCTGCCAGCAACAAACCCAAAGGCCCGTTAACAGGCAAGCCAAAAACAAAATATCCTAAAATTAAAATGGAAATTGCATTACCAAAAGAAAGAATAACATAAGGAATAACCTTTCCAATAATAATCTGTGCAGGTTTTAATGGCGAAACAAGCAAAACTTCCATAGTTCCCGTTTCTTTTTCCCGTGTTATTGAAATTGAAGTCATCATTGCCGAAACAAGCATAAGAATTAGAGCCATTGTACCGGGGACAAACATATATGAACCTTCCAAATTTTGATTAAACTGCATTCTTGATTGAGCAAGAATTTGCCCGGCAACTGCTGAAGATTTGTTCTGAGAAAAAGAATAATCTCTAACAATAGCTGAAGTATAGTTGGTGAGCATATTTGCCGAATTGGCATCGGAAGCATCGGTTATTATTCTTAAATTGGCTTTTCCATACTTTACAAAATTTGAGGAAAATTCCGGTTCAAAAATAATAACCTCGCGCGCTTCACCTTTCCTAAAAATTTCTTCTATCTCATCTTCCGAATTCAAATTTCTTACCAATAAAAAATAACCTGAAGAAGTAAGTTTATTAGTTATTTCAATAGTCATTTCATCTTTACTGAGGTCGAGCACAGCAATTTTAGCATCCTTAACCTCATTTGTAACCACATAACCAAAAATAAGTATTTGAGCCACAGGAATTCCAAACAGAATAATAACCGTTCTAACATCCCGAAAAATATGCCGGAATTCCTTTAGCACAAAACTTTTAAACCTTTTCATAATCGGAGTTTCTTGCTAGTTTAATAAATACCTCGTCCATATTTGCAGCATTAAACTGCATTTTTAAATTATCAGGACTGTCAAGTGCGTCAATTCTGCCATCAACCATTATGCAAACTCTGTCGCAATATTCAGCCTCATCCATGTAGTGGGTGGTTACAAAAACAGTAATTCCCCTGTTGGAAGCATCGTAAATTAAGTCCCAAAATTGTCTTCTTGTTACCGGATCAACGCCACCTGTTGGTTCGTCCAAAAAGACTATTTCAGGTTTATGAATAATTGCAATAGAAAAAGCGAGTTTCTGTTTCCAACCTAAAGGAACAGAGCCAATTAAAGTATTTGCCATTTCCAAAAAATGTAATTTTTCGAGAAGCTCTAAGGCCTTAGTTTTTATCAGATTTTTTTTAATTCCATAAATTCCGGCATAAAACCTAATGTTTTCCATTACAGTAAGATCTTCATACAAAGAAAACTTCTGACTCATGTAACCAATGTTTCGCTTAATCTTTTCCCTTTGGGCATAAACATCGTATCCGGCAACCGAAATCTCTCCTGAAGTGGGAGCAGAAAGGCCACAAAGAATTTTCATGGCTGTGGTTTTACCGGCACCATTTGCACCAAGAAAGCCAAAAATTTCGCCCTTGTTAACATGAAAGCTAAGATTCTTATTAGCCTCAAAAGCCCCGAACTTTTTTACAAGGTTTTTTACGGATATAACTATTTCTTTTTCAGCCATTAGTATTCATTAATTTCATGAAACAATCCTCAATTCCGGGACTTCCTTTTTCAATTTTTAGGTTTAAATGACCTTTATTTTTAAGATATTCTTCAAGGTCTTTAGCCGAACTTTCATTCTTTGGGGAATAGTGAAGAACCCTTCCGAAAAGAAATACAGATTGGGTGTTTTCGTAAGAAGAAATATCGTTTTTTAGTCTATACATATCCTTTGCCGAAACCTCAAAAATTTCTTGAATATTTCTATTAATAATGCCTTCAGGACTGTCTAAATCCAGAATTTTTCCTTGTTGAATTAGAGCCACTCTATCGCACAAAGCAGCCTCATCCATATAAGGTGTTGAAACAATGATTGTTATTCCTATTTTTTTCAAATTCTTAAGCATAGCCCAGAATTCCTTTCGGGAAACAGCGTCAACGCCAGTAGTTGGCTCGTCAAGCACAAGTATTTCGGGTTTATGAATTAAAGCACAAGAAAGAGCCAGTTTTTGTTTCATTCCTCCCGATAATTTTCCGGCAGGACGGGTTTTAAAAGGCTCAATTTGTACATAAATATCTTTTATTAAATGATAGTTTTCTTGAATGGTAGTGCCAAAAACAGAAGCAAAAAACGAAAGATTTTCTTCAACCGATAAGTCCTGATAAAGCGAAAACTTCCCGGGCATATAGCCTGTAATATTTCTTATTTTTTTATAATCCTTAACCACGTCGAGCCCAAACACTTTAACCGAACCACTGTTGGCAAGTATTAATGTTGTAATTATTCTTAACAAGCTTGTCTTTCCTGCCCCGTCGGGACCGATTAGTCCAAAAAGTTCTCCGGTGTTTACCGTAAAAGAAACATTATCCAGAGCTTTTACTTTGCCGTAATTCTTTGATATGTTGTTTATTTCAACCATTTAGAATTTTATTTCACCCGGCATACCAATTTTTATTTCGCCATTGTTTTTTACAAGAATTCTAACCGCATAAACAAGATTAACTCTTTCCTCGCGGGTTTGAATGGTTTTGGGTGTAAATTCCGAATTTGAGGAAATCCACTCAATTTTGCCTTCTGTTTCTTTTAATTCATCGTTATGGTCGTAAAAAACCTTAACTAATTGACCAATTTTAACTTTTGAAAGTTGATTGCCTGAAACATAAACCCTAAGTTGGAGAGTGGACAAATCTGCAATTTTATACAAAGGCTTTCCTGAATTAACAACTTCGAAAGTTTCGGCATATTTTTCGAGCACAGTGCCTGACAAAGGGTTAATAAGAACCGACTTTTTTATAAGGTCTTCTATTTGCAAAATTTGTACATCAAACACCTTTTCTTCGTTAATAACAGGCGCATTTTGAGTTCTAATAGAAGCAATTTGTTTTGAATTTACAATTATTTGACTTTCAATATCATCCAGTTGTTTTTGATTTGCAGCACCATCTTTTAATAAATTTTCTATTCTCTTTTTTTCGAATTGAAGTTTCTTGTTTTGTTCTTCCAAAACCCGAATTTGAGCAAAAATGTTTTCACTTCTTGATGAAACAGCTTTCTTTTGAGCCATTAACTGCTCCTTTTTAAGAAATAGCTGAACAGTATCGATATACCCCAGTTTTTTTCCTGCTTCAAGATTCTGACCTTCTTCAATACTAAACTCCATTAATTTTCCATTTGCTTCGGAAGAAATAACAGTTTCAACAGCCTCAAAATTTCCAAAAGCATCCGATTTAGAATTATTGTCGGAACAAGAAACAAAAAGCCAAGCAATGCCTGTTGCCAAAAAAATATTATTTATTTTCATTTGCATATATTTTTAAATTTCCATTTGTAGTAAGTAAGTCAACTTCAGCCTTTATTAATTGCAGTTTATAAAATTCAAGATTAAGCAGAGCCCTTGTTTTGGCATTCAAATCGGAAATAAGGTCGTTAGAACTTATTACACCATTTTTAAATTTTGATGAAGATTTTTCGGCAATACTCTTACGAATTTCATAAAGCTCTTTTGATTTTTCTGCCAGGCTGTTGTATTTAGTAATTTCTGCTTCTATTTTTTCTCTTTGCACATCAACAGAATTTTTAAAAACATCTTCCTGAACATTTATCATATCTTTGCTAATCTCCAGTATTTGTTTTTCTCTAGAGTTTTTCTTTAAATCTGTAATATTCCACGAAACTTTAGCTCCAACAATCCAGAAGGAATCGAAATCATCGGAAAGCATGTTAAGCCCCGGTCTTCCATAGCCAAGTTGACCAAAGCCATAGATTTTTGGTGAGCTTTTTCCGGAAATAAGTTTTTCAGAAACTTCAATTTTTTGTCTGTTTAGCTCAAAAAGTTTTAGTTCAGGTCTGTTTCCTTCAATTATAAAATCGCCCGGATTTGGAATAGAAAAAAAAGTATTATCGTCTATTTCAAACAAAATAATTGTTTTCAGCATTTCCACAGACGCCCTTTTTCCTTCCTCTAGCTCAATAATTTGCCTTTCAATATTAATTAATTCGGCATTAATAATTTCTATTGAAGATGAATCGGCAACACCGTTTCTAAGAGCCGATTGGGCCACAAGAAGTTTATCTTTTAGTTCGGAAGAAAGAAGGTTTATAGTTTCTATATTTTTTTCATAAACCAAAATAGAAAAATACAAGTTATTAATTTGAGGCCAAAGTTTATAAATATCCACCTCTACGTTTTGCAAATCTGCTTCAAGGCTAGCATTTTCAATATTTTTTCTTGATTTTGAAATTCCTCCATCCCAAATTGGCTGAGAGACATCCAATGAGATTTTGTACTGATCCTTACTAGGTACGGGCATATCGGGAGAGGGGATTTGACCAATTCCGGGAATTTCGGGCATAACCAAACTCACGTTAGTAACATCAGACTGATATGTAGCCTGGCCATTTAGGGAAAGATTTGGAAAATTGTCGGCAGCAATATTTTTAATTTTTAGAGAAGAAGACTCAGAAAGCAAGCCCCTTTGTTTGATAAGAGGGAAATTCTCGTTCGCTTTGCTTAAACAAACAGCAAGACTTATGGAATCTTTCTGAGAAAAAGTAAAATTTCCTAAAAGAATAAAAATTACTACAAACAAGTAAAATGTTCTGTATTGTTTCATTTCTTTATAGAGTTAATAATAAAGTTTCTTACTTCGGTTTTTCTAACAGAAAGGAATAAATCGTAATCTTTGCTATTATTATCGAAACCAATTCTTTGCAAAAGAGGACGTGCAGCAACGGGAAAAATGCAGATAGACATCATATTAACGAAAAGGTGTTTAGCATTAACATCATCACGAATAAGACCTTGTTTTTTAGCTGTCTCAACATCAACAGCAAATCTTTCTGCAGGGTGGAAACCCATGTCGGTAAAAGCGTTAATCATTATGCTAGCTATGCCATTTGGATTTTTATGCATTTCATTAATAAGAAAAATAGGAGCCGAAGGGTTTTTCATGATAATATCCAAATAAGCATCAACAAACTTCTCAATTTTTTCGAAAAGAGGCATTTCTGCATTAAGAATTTTTAGAGTTTTAGGAAGAAACCGTGTAAGTACAGTCTTAAAAACCGCACCAAACAGTTTTTCTTTGCTTCTGTAGTAGTAGTGAAGCAAGGATTTATTAATACCGGCCTTATCGGCAATTTCCTGCATACGAGTTCCGGACATTCCTTTTTCGGTAAAAACATCCTGGGCAGCTTCAAGAATTTTACCTTCTGTGTCTTTGTTTAATTCAGTCATTACTTGCAATATTATTTAACCATTTGTTTTATCTTATTGGTTTAACCAAATAATTTAACCAACTGGTCAAAGGTAAAACAAATTTTTTTGTAATGCAAATTTTTTTGCAAAAATAAAGAGTCCAATCAAAGCAAAATTGGTCGGAAATTTTATTTAATTAATTCCAAATGTGTTGAAAATCATTAAAGACAACCCCAATTGTCCCTCCTAATATTTGCTTTGTGTGGTTTACACTAATCATTTGAACTTCATGCTTATAACTGTTGTAAGT
>JAFGXD010000097.1 GCA_016936815.1 Bacteroidales bacterium | reverse complement strand
ATTCTACTATCATTTATTGTATTGCACAATTCGCCATATATTAAAAAAAATCAATAAATAAAGCCTTATATGTATTTGTAAGGACTAACCTTTTAAGTATTAACCTTGTCATTGCAACTCAACATCAAGCATCGATTACTTGTGTCTTATTTAAATTTCATGTAGGTTTGTAAAAAGAATTAAACACAAGTTTTATGAAAATAGGATTAAACAATTTGGTAAAACGAACTCCTGAGATGGTTTACAGCAAATTAGATGGTGAAGTTGTTATGATGTCGGTAGAAAATGGAGAATATTACGGACTTAATGAGATAGCTTCTGCCATTTGGGAAAGAATTTCTGAAGAAATTAAAGTTGATGATTTAATTATTCAATTAATGGAAGAATACGATGTTGAAAGAGATGAATGTGAAACCGACACACTCGATTTTCTCGAGGAAATGGTAGAAAAGAAACTTGTTGTAGTTTTCTAAAAAAATATGGATAAAAAAAATATTATATGGCTTGCCTCATACCCAAAATCGGGAAACACTTGGTTTAGGGTGTTTCTGTCTAATTTACTTTTAGATTCTAAAGAACCGGTCTCCATTAATCAGTTAGAAAAAACTCCCATTGCAAGTGCTAGAAATATTTTCGACGAAATAACAGGTCTATCTTCAGGAGAGCTTAATTTCGACGAAACAGATCTTCTTCGTCCCGATGTTTACAGAGAATACGCCAATTCGGAAGATGGTTTACGATTTCTTAAAATTCACGATGCATACACATTTTTGACCAACGGGAAACCAATGATTCCGGAATCGGTTACAAAATCGGCCATATATTTCATTAGAAATCCTCTTGATGTTGCCGTGTCTTTTGCTCATCATTCTAATACAACAACCGTAAATATGGTAAAGGCTATGAATAATACTAACTATGCCTTTTGTTCAAAAACCGACAGAATTCATAATCAACTCAGACAAAAACTACTTACATGGTCGGAACATGTAGAAAGTTGGACTTGCAAATTGCCTTTTCCTATATTGGTTTTAAAATATGAAGAAATGCTAAATAATACTTATGAAACATTCGAAAAGGCTGTTAAGTTTATTGGTCTAGAAAAATCTAAAGAACAAATAAAAAAGGCAATTGAATTTAGCAGTTTCGATGTATTAAAAGCTATGGAGCAGAAAGAGGGTTTTAAAGAAAAGGCACCCGATTCAGAAAGTTTTTTCAGAAAAGGTAAAGAAGGTAGCTGGAAATTAGAACTAAGTGCTGATTTAGCTATGGAATTGCAACAAAATCAAGAAAAAGTGATGAGAAAATATGGATATCTATAGAATAGCAAACATCTTCAATCTCTTTTATTATTAAAGCGAAATATAATATATGCAAATTCTAATAACAGCAGCAACAAATCTGGAAATCAAAGGCTTTTTGGATAAAATAGAAAAAAAAGAATCTTTTTACGAAAATCTCTGGAACTTCTCTAATGGAAACAAAAACTTTGCTTTGCTTATTACCGGAATTGGAAGCAGTATTTCAACCTACAATCTTCTAAAAACTTTGCAAACAAAAAAATACGATTTAGTAATAAACTGTGGACTCGCAGGCTCTTTTACAAAAGATATTCCAATTGGCTCGCTTGTTAACGTTGTTTCCGATTGCTTTGCAGATTTAGGCTCCGATGATAATGGAAATTTCCTGTCAGTTTACGACTTAAAACTTGAAAACCCAAATACTTTTCCTTTCAGTAATGGCAAATTAGTAAACAAAACAAGTCTTAAATTTATTAATTTACCCAAAGTTTGCGGTATAACAGTAAACAAAGCCTCCGGTAATGAAAAAGAGATTGACTTTCTTAAACAAAAATACAATCCTATTACCGAAAGCATGGAAGGTGCCGGAATTGCTTACACTTGTATAATGGAGAAAATTCCCTTTGTTCAAATTAGAGCTATTTCTAATTACGTTCTGCCCCGTAACCAACAAAACTGGAACATAAAACTTGCCTTAAATAATTTGCACAATTTTTTGTTTTCATTAATGAAAAATTACTCTGATGAAAAATAATAAACTTCTAACAATTGGATTTTCACCATGTCCAAACGATACTTTTATTTTCGACGGATTAATTAACGGAAAATCCGAATCGTACGGACTAAGTTTCGAGCCGGTAATTGCCGATGTGGAAGAGCTAAACAGAATGTCTGTTAACGGAATTCTTGATGTTACAAAACTTTCTTTTCATGCATTTTTGTATGTTTCGAGTTTTTACAAAATATTAGATTGCGGGGCTGCTCTGGGAAAAAACAACGGCCCTCTTCTTATTAGTAAAAAGAAGATTTATCCCGATGAGGTTGGTAACCTGAAAATTGCTGTTCCGGGCAAAAAAACAACCGCAAGCCTTTTACTTTCAATAGCATATCCAGAAAAATTAAACACTAAAGAATATTTATTTTCCGATATTGAAGAGGTAGTACTTTCCGGTGAGGCAGATGCGGGACTTATTATTCATGAAACCCGTTTTACTTACCAATTAAAAGGCTTAAAAAAGATTTTAGATTTGGGCGAATTTTGGGAAAAACAGTACAATTTGCCGCTTCCTTTGGGTGGAATTATGATTTCACGTAGAGTGGATGAAAGCACTTCAAAACTTTTTTATAAAGCATTAAACAATAGCATTTTATTTGCCTTTGAAAATCCCCTCAGCAGTATAAATTACATAAAATCTATGGCTCAGGAAATGGACGAAAAGGTAATAAGAAACCACATTAATTTGTATGTAAACAACTACACAAAAAATTTAGGATTAGAAGGCAAAAATGCCATTGAAACACTCTTTAAAGTAGCGGTTGAAAAAGGAATTACACCAAAACCGGAAGAAGAAAATTGGTGGGCATAATCTGACAAAATATAAAAATATTTTATTAATAATTATCCTCTTAATTCAATTTCAATAAGTTTTTTCAAATCTAAAACTTCAATTTCTTTACCTTTCAATTTTATTAACCCTTCTTTCTCAAATTCTTTTAAAAACTTCACGGTACTTTCAACAGTAATTGATGCAAAATCTGCAATATCTTGTCGAGACAAGTATTCATAGATAGTCTCTTCTTGAGATAAATCATACAAATGCAATAATGCTGAAGCAAGTTTGCCTCTCATTTGTTTAAAGGAAACACTCTTTATTATTTCCAAATATCTGTTTTCACTTTTGCTGTTTTTTGAAGTAATACGTAAAGCAAAATCAGGATTTCTAAGTAAAAGTTGCCTTAAAGCAAGTTTGTCAATCATACAAACTTTAGTATCTCTAAGAGCTAAAGCCGAATAATTATAAACATCATTATCAAAAACCGAGGAAAACGACATAAAATCTCCTTGTCTGGTTAATGTTATATTCAACTGTCTTGAACCTCCTGTTTGCAAAAACACTTTTACTAATCCATCAAGAATAAATAGAACATAAGGAGCAAAAGCTCCCTGTTTAAAAATTTGTTCACCTTTTAAATAAGTTATCTGCTTCTTTTTTGAATTAATAAAATCTACATCTTCATTAACCAAAAATTGAAAACAACTACATGAATTTTTACATTCCATGCAATTATTGTCGTCATACTTAATATTATTCATTTCTTAAATTGATATTTACAAAAATAGTAAAAGTAGTCTTTAATTCAATCTAAATAAAGATGTTTATTAATAAAACCGGTTTTAATACTTTTTAGAAATTGAAATATTATAAGCCATTTCTTATTAAATTTCAATCTTTATAACAGAATAATCCCTATTCAATTTTTGTAATTAGGGTCATAGCTAAGCTAACTTTGTAATATGAAAATAAAATTCGCTTTTGCAATAAGTTTTTCAGGCAACTTTGAATTTAAACACTTCGGTGAAGCAGATAAATATCTTATATACGAATGGAATGAACAAAAATTTCAATTAGTTAAAGAGTTATTAAATGCCCATAAAAACCTTAAAGAAGAACAAGCTCATGGTTTACTAAAAAAGGGTAATGCTATTATTGAATTATTATTGAAGGAAAATGTTCAAGTTCTGGTTTCTAAACAATTTGGCACAAATATTCAATTGATTAATCGTTGGTTTGTTCCCGTAATTATTGATAATGAAACACCTTCAGAAGCAATAAAAAAAATAGAAAATAGTATAATGTGGATTGAAGAAGAATTAAGCAGAGAAACACAAGGTTTTAAACTATTTACCTTAAAAACCGGTACTCTAAAATCAATAATAACAAATAAACCAAATTATGAAGAATGAAAAAATTTATCCGGATTCTGGAGTTGAACTAAAACCATTTATGTCGAGATACTACGATTCCGTAATGAATATAGCATCTTTTGGGTTTTACAAATCATTTATTCGAAAAGCTATTAAAAATTCAGAAATACAGGAAAATGACTCAATTCTTGATTTGGGCTGTGGTACTGGTAGAAACGCTTCTTTAATGCTTAAATATGTTGGATCCAACGGTTCACTTAAGGGTTTAGATATTTCTAAAAACATGGAAAAGCAATTTCATTCAAAATTCAAGAACGACAAAAGAGCTGAATTTATTAACCAAAGAATAGATATTCAGTTCGATTTAGGACAGAAATTTGATTTGGTCTTCATTAGTTTTGTTATTCACGGATTTCCTCATGAAATAAGAAAAATTGTAATTGAAAATGCTTATAGACATTTAAAGCCAAATGGCCGATTTATAATTTTAGACTTTGCAGAGTTTAATATGAAAAAAATGCCCCTACTTCATAAATGGATTTTTAAAGCAATTGAATGTAAATACGCTTTTGAATATATTACTCATGATTGGAAATCAATTCTTTCAGAAAAAGGATTTCAAAAATTTTCTGAATCATTTTACATGAAAAAATATGTTAGACTTTTGGTTGCCACAAAATAAAAAACAATTTAAAACTATTAATTAATATATTAAAAATCAAATAAATAAAAAGGAAATGAAAATGTTACAAACTGCTATCCATGAGATAGAAACTTCAAATGAGTTGGAAAAAATTATTAACGAGAACGAAAACGTAATGGTTTGTGCAGGTAGAATGGGACCAATGTGTATTCCTGTTTACGAAGTTATGGAAGAGCTTGAAAGCGAGCGCACTAACATAAAGTTTTTTTCTATGGCATTCGACACCCCGGAAGCTGCTCCTATTCGTAATGCACCAATGTGTCGCAACTTTATGGGATTGCCTTTTACAGTTTATTATAAAAACGGTCAAATGGTTCATGCAACAAGTAGTATTCAAAGTCATCAACAAATTACCAATATTCTTGATAAGTATTTTGAATAAAGAAATGCATTATGAATGACATATATGATGTAATGATTTTAGGTGCCGGACCCGCAGGATTAACTGCCGGCATCTATTCTTCTCGTGCTAAATTAAAAACGCTTATTCTTAATGAAGGAGCAATTGGGGGACAAATGGTACTTACCAACGAAATTGCCAATTATCCGGGAGTTGAAACAACAAACGGCTTCATGGTTGCCAACACTATGAAAAAACAAGCAAAAGATTTTGGTTGCCACATAAAATCAAATATAAAAATCAATAATTATAATTTGTCGGATAAACTTAAATCTGTTATGCTTGATGATGGAAGAGAGTTTTTTGCCAAATCGGTTATCTTAACTCCAGGTGGAAAACCTCGTTCTTTAAATATTCCGGGCGAAGATGTTTTTAAAGGAACGGGCATTTCTTACTGTGCAACATGCGATGGTGAATTTTTTACAGACAAGGAATTAATTGTTGTTGGCGGAGGTAATTCGGCTCTTGAAGAAGCAGTAACTCTAACAAAATATGCCTCAAAATTAACTATTGTTCATCAATTCGATAAATTTCAAGCTTTTGAACATGCAGTTCAGGAAGCTAAAAATAATCCCAAAATTGATTTCATAATGGAATCGGAACTTCGTGGATTTTTTGGAAATAACACTTTAGAAAAAGTAAGTATTGAACATCTGCCAACCGGCAAAATTACTGAAAAATCTGTTGATGGAGTTTTTATTTTTATTGGCTACTTACCCAATACCGAAAAAATTAAAAACCTTGTTGCTGTTAACGAAAAAAATGAAATATTAACAGATGAGGATATGAAAACCAATCTGGAAGGAGTTTTTGCTGCCGGCGATTGCATTGCTAAAAAATACAGACAAATAACAACCGCTGTAGCTGAAGGAACAATTGCAGCTCTAAGTGCAGCAGAATTTTTAAGAATTAACAACTAATAACCTTTTTTCCTCAATTCAAAATCAAGGGAATAAAAAAAATATGTATTTTTGACCCTATGACTGATATTCTGGAAAAAAAGGAAATATCTTCCGAAGACATTGATTTACTTCTTCTTAACAAAGCGGAAGAATCGCTATGGCTTGAGTTTGTTACGGGAAAAGACCTTAATCCCGATTCAGAAGCCTCTATAAATAAAATTTCTATTTTGGTCTCCGCCATGGCAAATACCGGCGGTGGTTGGATTATTTACGGCATTGACACTAGAAAACGCAGAGCCTTTTCTTACTCTTTTGTTGATGGAAACAAGGTTTCTAAAATATGGCTTAAAGGTATTTTAGAATCAAGAATTTCAAGAAATATCAAAAATCTTAGGGTAGAACAAGTTTTCTTTGAAAGGAAGCCCGAAAAATCAATTATTCTAATAAAAATTCCTCAAAGTCCCGATGCTCCACACATGAACTGGGATTACAAATTCTATAAAAGATCGGCTTTTAAGGAAATTGTTATGGAAGAAAATGAAATAAGAGCTGCCTATCTTAAAACTAATGTTACCGAAGTTGAGTTTTTTGGAATAATTAATACCAATGGTGTTCCTATTCTCTCAGAAGGAAAAATTGTTTCTATTAGCTTCTTTCCCAAATTCTTGGTTAGAAATATTTCGAAAAATATTGAACGAAATTATAAAATGGAAATTTCTATTCCCTCCGAAATTTACGATAAATCTTTTACCGGCATTCAAGAGTATTTTGTTAGAAATGAAGGCTCTAATAATGTTTTTTCAGTCCCCAACAAAAACCCTCTTTTTCAAGAAGAGCTTGCTACAGTTCTGGAAGCTAAACTTACTGTGAATTTAGATTCCTTTCAGGATTTTGCAAATGGTGAAATTAGAGTAAAGCTTTTCTATTCAAACGGAATTAAGGAGCATACTATTTCATTATCTGATTCGTTCCGATATAAAAACAGGAGAATTTCTATTGAAGAATTTTCTCGTAATTCGTTGGAAAACAATCCTCAACAACCTCCTTTTACCAATTATGATTTTGAGGTTTGATAAAAAATATAGCCTTTTCTTTGCTCTTACAGCTATTTTACTTCTTAGTTTAATTGTGTATTGGCCGGCATTTTTTGCCGATTTTACTAATTTCGACGATAACCGATATGTTACCGAAAATCCTCTGATTTGGAGTCTCTCATCAAATAATATTGTAAATATTTTTACCTCTTATTACGATGGTCATTATCATCCTTTAACTCTTTTTTCTCTTGCTATTGATTATAGCATTGCGGAAAATAATCCATGGCTCTTTCATTTTGTAAATATTCTGCTTCACCTTATTAATACTCTTCTTGTGTTTGTTTTCATAAGAAAATTAATAACCAACGAATTTAGAAATACTTTTGCTGTAATTGTTTCATTATTATTTGGAATTCATACTTTTCATGTTGAATCTGTGGCTTGGATATCTGAAAGAAAAGATGTTCTTTTCGGACTTTTCTTTCTTCTTTCTCTAATTTCATATTTAAAATATTTGGAAAAGAAAAAACTTACCTTGATATGGCTAAGCGTTTTGTTTTTTATTCTTTCCTGCTTATCGAAAGGACAGGCTGTGGCTCTTGCACCAAGTTTAGTGCTAATTGATTATTACAAAAATAGAAATATTTTTTCCAAAAAACTTATTCTTGAAAAATTGCCATTTTTTATTATTGCCGGTTTTTTTGGTTATTTGGCAATGAAGGCTCATGCAACTTTTCCTTACATAAGTTCCGAGTCTTTTCCTCTTTACGACAGAATAGTTTATGCCTGTTACGGATTTTTCCTTTATATTGGGAAAATTATTATTCCAATAGAGCTTTCTGCATACTATCCTTATCCTGATGGAAGTCCAGGCCTTGCATTCCTCTTTTTTCCACTTCTATTATTAATACTCTTTGCATTATTAGTTTACTTTTTTAAAAAGAATCGACTTTTTGTTTTTTCAACCGGTTTCTTTCTTGTTAATCTTATTCTTGTTCTCAAAATATTTGAAGTACACTTGCAAACTGGAAAATTTATTATTGCCGACCGATATTCCTACATTCCTTCTATTGGAATTTTTATACTTATGGCATATTTATTTATTTTATTGCTTGAAAAGAAAAAAAACCTAAAACTACTTGCAGGAACTATTTTAGTAACATATATTATTGTTTTGTCTATTCTTTCTTTTCAAAGAGTAAAAGTATGGGATAATAGTATTTCACTCTGGAATAGTGTTATTAATAAATACCCAAATCTAAGCTGGGCTTATGGAAAGAGAGCTCTGGCAAAATCGTATCTTGGCGATTTTAAAGGGGCTTTTGAAGATAATACTTTGGCAATTAAATATGACCCAAAGGATCCGCACGCTTGGAATAATAGGGGAAAACTACGTGCCCAGACAGCAGTTTCAGCTAATTTACTTCCAAACAATCTTAAAGATTCGTTGTTGGCATCAAAAAAAGACTTAGATAAATCAATTGAAAATGGACCTACTTTTTTTGAAGCATTTGCAAATAGAGGACTGGTAAACTTGTATTTGGGTAATTTGGACGCCGCCCTTAACGATTTAAACAAAGCCGTTAAATACATGCCCACTTACGCTGTATCTTACTATAACAGAGGACTTGTTCTTGCAGCTCTGGGAAAAGATTTAGAAGCAATTGCTGATTTTAATGAGGCTCTGGAATTAAACCCAAGACTTACAATGTCGGTTTTTTATAGAGGAATTTCAAACTTAAAAATGGGTAAACTTGACCTGGCATTGGAAGATTTTTCTTTTGTAATAAATGAAAACTCAAGAAATATTGCAGCATATGTAAATCGTGCAATTGCATACGAAGCGCAAAACAATTTGTCTAATGCTTTGCAGGATTTAAACTACGTTTTACAGATTCAACCTAATAATGCAGAAGCATATTTTAGAAGAGGAAATATTGTTTTTAAAAAGGGAGCAATACCATCTGCAATAGAAGATTACAAAAAAGCTCTTACTTATTATCCAAATTTTGGAAATGCTTGGTATAATTTAGGCCTAGCATATTTCGAGCTGGATTCTATTTCCAATGCTTGTAAATGTCTTGAAAAGGCTGAAAATATTGGCTTTGATATTTCCAATTGTCCTTTTACTGAAAAATGTAAATAGTCTTTTGCAAAAATAAATTAGACAGCCGAAAATACGCCAAAACCTACCTTTAAGAAGCTAATTTCTACCTTTAGTAAATCCGTAAACAACCATTTTAAACTATAACGTATGAGTACTTGTCTAACAACCAAACAATGGTTTTCGGAAAGACAAACCTAAAAACTAAGAACATAAAAATTGTGCATGAAAAATTCATTTTTTAAAATCAGGGAAAATATTGAAGATTTTGTAAAAAAAGAAACAAAAGAGTGTGAAGCTTTTTCTTTCGTAATTTCAGAAATTATGCCTGTGGAGTTTACCTACAAAGACTTTAAAACCTTCCATTGGTTGGTTAAAACAAAAAGCAAAAGAGCTCTTGAAGAATTTATAATTGAATTGGAAAATAAATTTTCTTCAGCAAAAGGTTTTGCTAAATCAGATTCTAACTTATGTGAGACTCCTGAATTCGTGTATCTTGCTGTTAAATAAAGCAAACATCACAAAGAATGAATTGTAGTTCCGGGGGGTATTTTAGCAGTTTCCTGTTTTTTAGGAATTTGCTTTTCTATCTCCATATCTTTAATAAAATGCTCAATTAATTCTTGTTGCCTTTTTAATAAATCACTGCCCATACTATTATTATTCAGAAAATCATTTATAAAACTTTCTGCACCAAAATTATTAAAATTGTTTAATATAGTATCATTTAAGAAACCGTTGAAAAAATTAGAGGAAATACTGCCCCTGTTCCCAAAAAACAAAGAGTCGTTAAAGAATGCCTTTGTATCGCCATTTGAACTCCATGTCATAACATAAGTTGAATCGTTCCTGACAATATTTCCGTTTTCGTCTACTTCTTTATTTACTCTAATTTCCGTTTTTGGTTCATTGTTTTGTGCGGAAATGCTAACAATTGTAAAAAACCCAATTAATAATAACAAATTTTTCATGAGTATATATTTTATTGGTTTAATAATCGTTTTTACTTCTACAAATATCTTACAAACAGAGCACCCTTCAATGTTAAAAAAAATTAATAGAAAAAAGGGGTTATGATTTTTTTTATCTTACAGCAGTTATTTTTTGATTAAGAAATATTTACCCTGCAGCTTTTTTTTCAACCCTTATTTGCTTGCAGGCAATTTCTTCAATAGTTTTTAAAATACCCTCTGTATCAAATCCACATTCTTTACGAAGTTCAAATTGGGTTCCATGGTCAATAAATTTATCGGGAACGCCCAATAGTTTAATTTGGTTACGATAATTGTTTTCTGCCATAAATTCTAAAACTGCTGAGCCAAAACCTCCGCTAATTACGCCATCTTCAACACATACAATTTTTTGAAAATTATTGCAAACATGGTGAAGAATTTCTTCATCAATTGGCTTCACAAACCTCATATCGTAATGAGCCGGAAAAATATTTTGCTTTTCAAGTTTACGAACCGCATTCTGTACAATATTTCCAATATGTCCAATTGAAAGCACGGCAATTTCTTTTCCTTTTGAAACCAATCTTCCTTTGCCGATTTCAATTTCAGTAAATGGCTTTTCCCAATCGGCCATTACACCGTTTCCTCTTGGATAACGAATGCTGAAAGGTCCTTTTCCAAACTGTGCGGTAAACATCAAATTTCGCAGTTCCTCTTCGTTCATTGGTGCAGAAACAATCATATTTGGAATCATTCGCATATATGCCAAATCGAAAACTCCATGATGAGTTGCACCATCTGCTCCAACAAGACCTCCTCGATCTAAACAAAAAATTACATTCAAATTTTGCAAAGCTACATCGTGAATTACCTGATCGAAAGCTCTTTGCATAAATGTGGAATAAATATTACAAAACGGGATTTTTCCCTGAATAGCCAATCCTGCCGAAAAAGTAACCGCATGAGCTTCCGCTATTCCAACATCAAATGCTCTGTCTGGCATTTCTTCCATCATAAGATTTAAAGAGCAACCCGTTGGCATTGCAGGTGTTATGCCCATTATCTTGTCGTTTTGTTTTGCAAGTTCTACAATAGTTTTTCCGAAAACATCCTGATATTTAGGTGGTTGTGGGGTCTTGTCTCCCGAAATGTACAATTCTCCGGTTTGCTTATCGAACTTGCCCGGAGCATGATGCCATAAGGTTTGATCTTTTTCCGCCTGCTGAAATCCCTTGCCTTTTGTAGTTTTTACATGAAGGAGCTTTGGTCCATCAATATCACCCAAATCTTTTAAAACTCTTGCTAATAAAACAACATCGTGACCATCAACAGGACCGAAATATCTGAAATTTAACGATTCAAATAAATTTGAATGCCGTAATATTATAGATTTTAGACTATTGTCAATTTTCTGAACCATACGTTGCGCATTTGGTCCGAATTGTGAAATGCTGCCTAAAAACCTCCAAACATCATTTTTTACCTTATTGTAAGTTTTAGAAGTTGCAATATCCAACAAATAGTCTTTTAGCGCACCAACATTGGCATCAATAGCCATATTATTGTCGTTGAGAATTACCAGAAGATTAGATTTTTCCATTCCGGCATTGTTCAAACCTTCAAAAGCCAAACCGCCGGTCATTGATCCATCTCCTATTACGGCCACAATTCTTCTCTTTTCCTTATTATCTCTCTCGGCAACGGCCATTCCCAGAGCTGCCGATATGGAAGTAGAAGCATGTCCTACACCAAAGGAATCGTATTGGCTTTCAGAAACTTTTGGAAAACCACTTATTCCTCCGTACTTTCTGTTTGTATGAAAATTTTCTCTTCTTCCGGTTAAGATTTTATGTCCGTATGCCTGATGACCAACGTCCCAAACCAGTTTATCGTGTGGAGTATTAAGCACATAATGTAAAGCCACTGTAAGTTCAACAACTCCAAGACTGGCGCCGAAATGACCGGGATTGCATGCAACAGATTCAATAATAAACTGTCGCAGTTCGGCTGAAATTTGCACAAGATCTTTTATGGCGAACTTCTTAAGGTCGTCGGGATTGTTAATCAAATCTAGTAATCTAGGGCTTTCTTTAGTCATTAACTTACTGGTGAACAAGTATACAAAGATAGCTAAAACGTACCATTCAAGCAAATATTATTTTCCTTCAAGATAATTTTGCAGATAGGAGTATTTTGTTGTTAGTTTTCCATCCTTGCAAATTGAAGCTCTTTCAATTATTCCTCTTTTATCTTCTCCAAAAAGCGATGGAAATACTTGGCTAAGAAGAGCCTCGCTAAATTCAACAGAAGCATCGCGGGGAAGTTCTCCGGGAAGATTATCAACCGACATAACAGTTATATTTTGTTTGTTAAAAGCCTCTCCTTCTTCTTCTGTATTTGGATTATAACCAAAAAACGGTTCAGCAATTGTAGAAGCTCTTAAAGTTGAAGCAATTGGATCTTTTATGTCGCAGCTAACATCAGCAATAATTTTTATCTTAAAATCGGATTCTTTATAATCGTTAGCTTCAATAAATACAGGTGAATTTGGATCCCAAAAATGACAAGCAATATACATATCCGCAGCCTTAGTAAAACGCTTGAAATTACCTTTATAGTTTTGCGGATTCCGGAAAAAATCAGGGAATTCGAATTTTGCTCCATCTTTTCTAGTTGTATATTCATCGGCATCTATCCAGCAAATAACAGGCTCGTTAAATTCTTTTGACAAAAAATCATCTACACTTACAGTTTTAAGATTTAATGGAGTAAGAGTTTCCATAGCTCCTTTTCCAACACGACCTTTACCTGTAACAATTATTTTGTATCCGGCGGGAAGTTTCACCTTTTCAACCTCTGCCAACATTTCCTTCATATCGTGACAATCAATGGCTCTTTTAATTTGTGTTCCGCCAAATCGTTTAGTAAAACCTAGGAGACCATTATAAGCACCTACAATGCCAGCCCATCGACCAAAAGCAACAAGTCGCACATTATTTTCATCGGTTAAATATTCATGGTCTATCATTTGAATATTCATTGCCACCATTTTTTGAAGTAACTCACGGTTATATG
Organism: Bacteroidales bacterium; assembly: GCA_016936815.1. Lineage (GTDB taxonomy): Bacteria > Bacteroidota > Bacteroidia > Bacteroidales > GWF2-38-335 > GWF2-38-335. The sequence goes on along the minus strand of JAFGXD010000097.1, from coordinate 19,866 downwards.
GCTGTTTTTTAGCGGTATGCGAAAAGAAGAGATATTTTTTTTCTGGCAACAAGGTAGGTTTATGAACCTCTTTAACTCCCAGTAAAATATCGCAATCGGCAACATCATCAACAACTGTTAATCCCAATTCGGAATATTCACTATTTAGAAAGCAACGGTTATCGCTGGCTTGTATTACCAATTCTACATTTGGAAATTGTTTTACCAGTTTAACTGCTTGTTGTGGTGCAACACAAACTCTTCTATCGGGTGGAGTTTTCGTTTCTTTTAGTACACCTACTTTTAATTTCTTTACCATGATATTAATTTTTATTAACAGATTTCAAAGGTAGCAAAAATCCGTAAATTGTTCTAGTATTTTTTTTATGTAACAGCCAAGGCTAAAATCTAGAGTGTATTTTCTAAACTATTTCCATTTATTTCATATGTTTGACCTTATTCTATTTCTAAAATCTAATAAAATTTGTTTTTGTTTGAACTGCTTTTCGCAAATTTTTGACCTTAAATATAGTTTTCTCCAAAAAATCTATTAGGTTTGAGCAATTGTTTCTAAGTAAACGGAAAATGAAAAAATTACTGAAAATAATTGCTAATAGTTTTAACCTCAGAAATGTAATTATTTTTGTAATGCCTGTGTCTATAGCGGTATTAATAATAATGCTTTTTAATCTTTCGCAAACAGTCGACCATCTTTCTCATTCGCTTATTAAAAGAACTATTGCAAAAACAGAAACCGAATTGCACGATTTTTTCGATCCCGTTATTTCTAATTTGCTAATGGCTCGCGACAGAGGTAAAGGAGAGGTTTACGAAGAAATTAATCCGGAAATATTAAATCCGTTTTTTGTTCCGGTACTAAAAAACTCTAAACAGGTTTCTTCACTGCTTCTTGCCAACTCACTGGGAGGAGAATATATGCTTTTGCAGGAGGATTCAACCTGGCAAAATCGTATTACACCAATAGATTCAATGGAAAAAGTCTATAGAATACGTTGGAAATACGATGATTATTTACAAGGAGAAATTCTCGAAAAATGGATTAAAGAAACAGATTCCGCAAACTCACCTCTTAAAAAAATATGGTTTCTTGAGGCCTTGGAAAACTCATACGGCGACCAACCCGCATGGACAGAACCCTACACATTTAAAACTACAAAAGACCCGGGAATAACAACTTCAATAAAATGGCAGTGCAGAAGAGATTCTTCCGTTACCAAGGTTATGGCTTTTGATATTATGCTTACTGATATTTCGCTGTTTACTACAAAATTAGAGATTAGCAAAAACGGAATGGCATTTGTTTTTAATCAGGAAGATAAGGTAATTGGACTTCCAGGTGTTAAAGAGTTTATGCTTATCGATTCCATTAAAACCAATGTTCTGAAAGAATACAAAGATATTGGCGTTCCTCAGGTTAATATTGCAATAAACCAATGGAAAAATGAGGAAAAAAGAACTTTAGAACCATTTTATTTCAATTTTAACGGGGAAAGCTGGTGGTGCGGTGTTAAGGAATTCAAACTTAGTAACAAAAAATCCTTCTATATAGCAGTAATTGTTCCAGAAGCCGATTTTCTTGCCGAAGTAAACAGAACAAGAACTGTAATTATTGCCGGATTTTTGTTGGTTACCGTACTTACTTTATTGGTTATTAGAGGTTATAACCAAAAACGAAAAGCAAATATTCTGTTGGCAAAACAGAAGAAAGAAATCGAAAAACAAAGAGATGAAATTTTTCAGCAGAAAGAAGAAATCCTAATGCAAAAAGAAGAAATTGAAGCCCAGAGAGACGAAATTGAAACTCAAAGGGATGAAATTCAGGAACAAAAGAATGTTGCTGAAAAACAAAGAGATATGATTACTGAACAAAAGCAGGAAATAACAGACAGTATTCATTATGCAAAAAGAATTCAATCTGCCTTGCTTCCACAACAAAAATTCGCTGCCGAAATTCTTCCCGAACATTTCATACTTTTTAAACCACGAGATATTGTTTCGGGCGATTTTTACTGGATGTTTAGAAAAGATAACAAGGTTGCTATTACTGCTGCAGATTGTACAGGTCACGGCGTTCCGGGTGCTTTTATGAGTATGTTGGGAATAGCTTTCCTAAACGAAATTGCAACTTCAATGAGCAGCTTAGATGCATCGGAAATTCTAAATCTCTTACGAAAACAAATTATTAACTCACTTCATCAAACAGGTATAGAAGGCGGCTCAAAAGACGGAATGGATATGTCGTTATGTGTTATCGACACCAAAGAAAACACCATTCAATTTGCCGGAGCTAACAACCCTTTATACATAATTTCCAATAATGAACCCGAATTTGTTTTCAGTAAAAATTCTGAAGCTATTCAATTACAAGACGATTTAAAGGAAATAGCACAAAATAAATATTTTACCGAAATAAAAGCCGACAAAATGCCAATTGGCTATTATCTAAATAACAAAGTTCCCTATACTTCGCATTGCTTTAAAATTCAGAAGGAAATGTCGGTTTATATGTTCTCCGACGGTTTTGCCGACCAGTTTGGCGGGCCTAAAGGGAAAAAATTTAAGTACAAACCATTTAAGGGTTTATTACTTGAAAATCAGAAACAAACAGCATTATCACAAATGGAGGTACTTGATTCCGAAATTGAAAAATGGAAATCATTTACCGATTTGGAGGGACATAATTACGAACAAGTAGATGATATTGTGGTTATTGGTCTAAAATTCTAAACTTCAGCAGTAATTTTTGCCGTTTTCTTTTCCCTGTTTTCCTTACGAATAACTTTTATCTGGTGCACAATAAGCAGAGCAACACCAATTGTTATTGCAGAATCGGCAAGATTAAAAATTGGCGGAAAAATACTTCCTCCACCCACAACAGGAACCCAATCGGGCCAAAAAGCATTAAACTGAAACATATCTACAACCTCTCCATGAAGAAAAGTACCGTAACCTTCTCCAAAACCTACAAAACTTGCGGGCTCCGACATTGAATAAACAACAGGACTTTCCGAAAAAATTAATCCATAAAACATAGAATCAATAATATTTCCAAAAGCTCCGGTAAAAATTAAACACAAAGAAAAGATAAGGAAATTGCTTTGCTTTTTTCTTATTAAATGTAAAATATACCATCCTATTCCAATAACTGCCAATATTCTAAAAAGCGTTAAAGCCAACTTTCCCCACTCTCCGCCAAAACGCATTCCAAAAGCCATTCCAGGGTTTTCAATAAATTGAAGCACAAAGAAATCGCCAATAATTGGAGTTTGTTCACCAATTAAATAATGGGTTTTAATGTATATCTTAATAATCTGATCCACTAAAAGAATCAGAAAAACAATTAAAACCGACCGGGTTAATATGTTCATTTTCATGGGCGCAAAGCTATTCAAAAAACATTTAAAAAAAAAAGCAAATTATTTACAAACTGTAAAAATTTTGTCCACATTGCCCAATTACGGTATTTGTTGCTAAGTTTTTTTAGGAAAAGATAGTGCATATAGACGAGTTGCCAACATTACAAAGACAAAAACTTGCATATGATTCATATTTGGTGTAATTTTACATCAAAATTATAAAACTATGCCAAGACAAAGTATTTCTTTTTCAAAACCAAATGATGAATGGTTAAAAGCTCAAATAGACAACGAGGAATATTCAAGTAAAAGTGAACTTGTCAACGATTTGATTAGACAGGCCCGAAAACAGCAAGCTCATATTGACTGGATTAGAGCAAAATTGGAAAAATCCGAAAAAAGTGGATTTACAAGTGATACCAAAGAGCAAATTTTAATACAGTCAAAGTCTTTACTTAATGGCTGAATATAAACTAAGTAATGCAGCCAAAGAGGACTTGATTCGCATTCATCATTTTGGAGTCAAAAAGTTTGGTATTGCTCAAGCTGACAAATACTATAATACTTTTTTTGATTATTTTGAAATTATTGCAGAAAGGCCATTTGCATTTGAATCTGTGGATTATTTAAAAGAAGGATATAGAAGATGTCCTTGTGGATCGGACACCATATACTACAGAATTAATGATAATAATGTTGAAATAATGGCAATTGTTGGAATGCAGGATTTGAAAAATATACTATAAATATTTAGGATTAAAAATATTCAAAGATTTTTTGGTACTATTGGCAATCGAGTAGACTGCCCCATCAGATAAACTGACAGAAAGCATGGGCTTATACCCTCTTTTATGCAGTCGTTTCAAGGTAATTTGCCAGAAGAAATATCAACAATCCTGTCTGAACTAATCAAAACCCTATAAACTTTACGAACTTAATAAACTATACCAACTAATACCTAATCTAATTCCCGTATTTTACAAAATACTATTGCTTTTTACACTCTTTTTACCTATTCTTGCCACCGATTTATTGAATAACTGTTTACAATAAGAGATTAGGTTCTTGTTAACATTGCTAAACAGAAATAATGCAAAAGACATAAAAATTGGCAGTTGCAAATTTTGCAATATTATTACAGACATGTAAGCCAAAAAAGAGAGAAAAAAATGAAACCCGATTATATTACTTATATAGAGAGACTTGATTATTTAAAAGAACAGATTGAAAGAGGTTCTATTTCATCACCAAAACAAATTTGCAAGAAATTCAATTGTTGCGACAAAACCGCTCGAAATATGATTAACAGGCTTAGACAAACAGGATTTGAAATTAATATTGTATATTAATACTTGGAGAATAAATAAGCTTTTTTTTTCTATTTGATATTTAAAAAATGACGAAATTACCATAGAAAACTATTATTGGTTATTATGAAGATTCTAAAAATGACAAAAATACGTTTACTGATGCGAAAAAAACTGATGCTATTTGTTCTTAATTGCATACCATTTTTTGCAATTTCCCAACAAATTGTATTCTTAGATAGTGCGCAAATTGCAAATGACTTGAATCATTTGCAAGGACTGGTTTTTAAATATCATCCGAAATTTCATGACGAATCCCCCAAGCAGAGTTTTATTAATGCTGTTGACAATCTTAAGAAGGAATGTAATTCTTTGACAACACGAATAGAATATTGGAGAAAATTGACAGTATTACTAAATTCCATAAATGATGGGCATACGGGTGTAGTCTTACCAAATTTTGAAGAATTTAAAAATGCTTTCAGTTTTCCATTTGAAATTTACTTCCAAAACGATACTATATTTCTAAAACCACAAGACGGAAAGGACTCAAATTCTAAAAAGAAAATATTGGTTAAGATCAACAATATTGAAATTGAGCAATTTAAAAAAGAAATTTTTCCGCTATTGAATTCTGAATCAAATATTCTATCTGATTTGTATTTTGAAGTCTTTTTTCAATTTTACTATTCAATTCTATGGGGAGACAAGCCTGTTAATGAGATTTCTTATATTGAAAACAATAAAATTATTGATGTAAACACATTGACTGTTACTTTAGAACAATTGAATAAATCACATAATTCAAAAGATATCTCTCTGGAAATAAAGGAAGTCGAAGATGTAAAAATTGCTTGGGTCAATTTCGAAAACTCTATTGATTCGGATATAATGCTCGAATTTTTGCAACAACTGAAAAGAGAAATAGAAAAAAATAAAATAAAAAATTTAGTGATTGATATTAGACAAAATTCAGGCGGCACAGTAAATGGAGCTATTGACTTCCTGGACTATTTATTAAAAGAAGATTACTATTTTGCCGATTATGCATTTATTAATACAGCAGAGAAGAAAAGTGAGTTGATTAATTCCCAAAAAAAAATATCCCTTATCACTTCAAGTCCTTTTTGGATATTCAATAAATATAAAAGAAAAGTGTTACTGAAAAAAAACGGGAAAATGATTGCAATGAATAACAATATTATTAGAAGCAAAAAAAAGGAAAAGTTTAAAGGAAATGTATTTGTATTAATTGGTAGGAGAACCTATTCATCTGCAGTTTCATTTGCCTCAATATTGCAATGTAAAAAAAGGGGGATATTAATTGGTCAAACATCTGCTGGCAAAACACAAGGATATATTGACTCTAAAACATTTGTTTTACCGGAAAGCAAATTGGCAGTCTATATTTCAACCAAACAATTTAGAGAAAAATGTTCCAAAAAACCTCATTTGGAACCCGATGTATTTTGTAATGAAAACGAAATTTCAGATAAATTGATTTACGAAAACATAATTAAAATAAAAGGAAAATGAACAATTTCAAATCAATAATTCTACTATTACTTTTTAAATCAATACTTATGGAGTAGGAAGTTGAAAGCTATTTAAAATACATCCACCCATAACCACGAACCGGTTTCCCAATCATAGCCATGGGTTTTAACCCGCGGGAATCAGTGAATAAGATAGTTTAATAGCCACAAGGTCTAAAGGTCGCAAGGTCGCAAGGTCACAAAAAAAACAGTTCAAAAAGTAGAAATTACCTCACTTTACAAACTTGATAAACTTGATAAACTTTACAAACTTGATAAACTTGATAAACTTGATAAACTTTACAAACTTTAAGAACTTTAAGAACTTTAAGAACTGTACAAACTACTACCTAAATCAATTCCCGTATTTTACAAAATCTTCTTGTATTATTAATGTTTTTTACCTATCCTTGCACCCAATAAATTGAATAATTATTTACAATAAGAGATTATGTTCTTGTTAACATGGCCAACCAGAAAAACAAAAAATGAGATGCAAACTATATGCAAATATAAAAAAATATAATTTGCAGGAAATTTGCTCTTGGCAAATACAATTAAAAAAATTAATCAAAATGAAAAAAGATTTTAGTTGTCAAAAAAACAAAAAGCTTGTTTTAAAAGAAAAAGGAAAAACGCATTTTGTTGACTTAGATATAATTACACATTTATCATGTGAAGGCTATATAACAAAGATTCATTCAATTGATAATGAAGAAATTATTGTTTCAAAATTGCTAAAGCATTTCGAAATTGAGTTGGCTGAACAAGGATTTATTCGTGCAAATCATAATACAATCATTAATATGAGCAAGATAGACTCTATTCAAACCAGTAGAAAAAGAACTGTTAAATTGATTAATGGAATGGAAATAAATATTTCCCGACGCAAACTATGTAATTTCAAATCTGTTTTAGACTACTGAAAGTAATCAAAATACCAATTATTTGTAAAAAACAACCACATATTCATGAAATTGACCATTTATCATATAAAACAACCAAGCAAAATATATACAAACACTTTATCTTATAATTGCATCTTCAAATTCAGGTACCAAAATTTGAAAAGTGATAAGAGTGACGCCACTATAAACGCAGCCCATTTATTCTTAAATTTTGTTGAAATGGATAACAAAAAAAATGAAATTGCAATTGTTGATGAAATCTTCAATGAATTTGAAATGATGGAAATCAATGGTGGGTTTTCTAGCAAAGATGCCTCAAAGGTCGTATGTCCCAAGGATTGTACCATTAAACTTTGTAATATTGAAATCAAATGGGTTTGTACTGAACCAGCAAAAGATTCACTTTGTGGAGGAGCAAAAGATTCTATTTGCTAACTACTGAAGTAAAAAGAGGCTGTTTTGTAATAGTCAGCCTCTTTTCATTTTGACAACTATAAGAAAATATTATCAACATACCAATCTAATTGTCAATAATTTCAATCAAAACGAAATAGAATAGGAGTTAATATTAAAATATGAAAAAACTAAGTAGATATAATTACTCGTTAGAAAAAGATGGTTATTATTATTTGTACAATTCTTTAACTGGAGCTGTTGTTAGGTTTGATAAAAATAATTATTTTTTCGTTACCGAGAAATTAAATAATCTTGATTATTTTTGCAAAAATTATCGAAGTTTGTTTGAAAAATTTTACAAATATGGGTTTATTGTTGACTCCAATCGTGACGAATTAAAGGAGCTCATATTCAAAAACAAAAAAGCGATATTTCTAGATACAGAATATAAATTGTTTTTGCATCCCACATTAGATTGCAATTTCAATTGTTGGTATTGTTATGAAGAACACCCGAAAGACTATATGTCAGAAGACACAAAATCTAAAATATTAAAACATATCGAATACATGACGAATTCTATTTCAGGTCTTGATTTATGTTGGTTTGGAGGAGAGCCGCTCATGTATTATTACGAAATTGTTAAACCAATATCAGAATTTTCGAAGGAATTAATGATTCGTAATAATAAGACCTTTGCAAATTCAATTACTACAAACGGGTATCTTATTGATGAAAAAATGATTGAAAGTTTCAAACAAATTAATCTCAATAAATTTCAGATAACAATTGACGGAGATAAAAAAAGACATGATAAAATCCGGAGACATTAAATAGTAATACCCCAAAAACTTCAATCAGAAAACGGCAATGAAATAAGCATTAACAAAATAATTGAAATAAAAGCCGAAATTATTTGTGGCAAAACAAGTCTCTTCCACAAAATAACCCAACCTTTTAAATCAATACTTATGGAGTAGGCAGTTGAAAGCCAAAAGCTATTTAAAATTTATCCGCCCCTAACCATGAACTGGTTGCCCAATCATAGCCATGGGTTTTAACCCGTGGTAACGAAAAAACAACAAACGCCGAAGGCAAAAAACAAAACCCGAAATTGCGAAGGGGCGAAGGGGCGAAATTGCGATGAGGAGATGAGGCGATGCCAAATGAGCTCATAGTCTTAAAGTCTCAAAGTCTCAAGGTCACTTCTTCTCAAACAAGCCAACAGCTAAAAGCTAAAAGCCAAAAGCTATTAAAATTTATCCCCCCCAAACCACGAACTGGTTGCCCAATCATAGCTATGGGTTTTAACCCGTGGTAATCATGGAATAAAATATCAGAAAGCGATTTTAGAATACTATTCAATTTACCCGAATAAATATCAAAAATCCTATCCGAACTAATCAGTACTATTATCCAAAGAACCCCTACAAATTGTTTTTGTAAGTTCTAAAATTATATAATACTTTTGTTGCATAAAAAACTTCAACCAATACTTTATGAAATCTATCTTTTGGTTTATTCTTCTCCTTCTTACCCTTCCTTCATTAGCACAAAACAATATAATGGCCGGCCATATAGACATTAAAAGCAAACAAGGAAAACTAACTGAAGATTTTACAATTACAAATATTATTACAGATAACAAGGAATTGAAATTCACGCTTCACAAATATCTTGAAGTGGAAAAAATACTTCTTAATTCCATTGAACAATCATTTATTATTGACAGTTCAGAACAATTATATTTGGTTAATCTGTATAAAATAACTCTTAACCGTATACCATCCAAAACCGATAGTCTGAGATTTATTGTCTCCGGTTCATTTGAAGTATCTAACGATTCAAGCAAATACAATGTAGAATCCGATTTTGATTTGGTTACAAATTATTCAATTTTTAGAGCAAATGGAATGTCATCTTGGCATCCGGTTATTATTCAAGATTCATGTGAACGTATAGACCAATGCAGAAGAAGAAAAAAGATTGAATATTCAATTCAAGTAAAATGCGATGATTGCCAATTTATTAATATTGGCGATGTTAAACCGCAGCCATCTCCGGTAAATTATAAGCAAACTTCGAGCTTACCAATGATTATTGCAGGAGATTACAAATGGGAAGAAATTGAAAACATCATTCTAATAAATATTGATAGTGCAGTACAACAAAAATTGGTAAACGAAACCCGAAAAATAATAACCTATTACGAAAAACTACTAGGTATTGAGCATAATTCTAATCCCGTATATGCCAAGGTAGAAATAAACAAAAACCTTACCTATGAGTTTGCGTTCTTTTCTTTACCAACAATTGTTTTCGTAAACAGGCGCAACAACAAAAAAATTACTAATTACGGAGCGTCAAGTCACGAGCTTGCTCACTACTATTTTGGGTCATTATTTGTTCCAAAATCAAATCTTCATTGGTTTTTAAATGAATCAATTACCGAGTTTTTTAGTTTTAAATTTCTTTTACACGATGGAAATACCTCAAAATTAAGTAATAAATATAACAATCTTAAAGCAATAAAAATATGTTCCTATATTCCATTTCTAAAGAAAATTAATGGATTCCCTTTTAGATTTGTTCGTTTAGATAAAATAAAGCATAAAGACGAAATTCATGAAATGCAACGATATAACATTTCTCCTTTTCAGTTACTGGCAATTGAAAGAATAATTGGAGAAAAACTAATGATTGAGTTTATTAAAAAACTTTATGCAAACGTAAGCAACAATAAACACGGATACGAAACTCTTATACAAACTCTTAAAGAAATTGGATTAGAAAAAAAGACTATTAAGAAAATTGAAAGAAACTATTTTAAAAATTTCAAGCTTAGAAAATACAAGTTTGTTAAGGAATTAATAAATAACTAATTCCATTTTGAAGAAAATTCCCCTCCACAATGCTTGAATTTTCAAAACCTTTTCATAATATTGTCCTAGTAATTCTAATCATAATACTAAAAACAAACTATTAAGTTAAAACTAAAACCATAACTAACATGAAAACAATTATCAGTTTTGTATTTTTTGCAACATTATTGTCATTTACATATACAAATGGCAACATTAACAAGACTTCGGGTGCAAGTTTTGCATGTTCAAAATTAGGAAATACTTTAGATAAAGTAATAATTACTTATGAAAAACCGGACGTATGTAACTTGAATTATTTGGGTGAGATAGAACTAACAGAAAAATTCTTATTTTACTTCAACAGTGGGTTAAAGATTAAGACAATAGACGAATTAAAAAGACAAGCCTCCGAGAAAGGCGGCACCATTGTTTATGTCTATTCTTATTTGCAAAATGGGTTTGGAATTGGGTTTACCAGAACAATTTTTGCATGTGTTTTTAAGAAATAAATGACCTTCTTTCAATTAAGAAAATTAACATTTTCAAATAGAGTAGAAAGGTCACAAACAGCTAGAAGCCAAAAGCCAACCGCTATTAACAATTTATCCCCCCATAACCACGAACTGGTTGCCCAATCATAGCCATGGGTTTTAACCCGTGGGAATCAATGAATAAGACAGATTGATAGTCACAAAAAAACTGTTCAAAAATTAGAAATTACCTCAAAGACGTAATAAATTACAATATTAAACTAGCAAGAAAAAAACAATATCGTTTTTATAGCTATCTCTTGCCCGACAAATTTCAAGACAATTACTGGCAAGCGAAAAACACGGTGGACATATCAAAATTAGTTGAGATAAATTTGTATACCTTGTTTTTTTTTCGTTTTTTTAAACTGCCGAAAAGAACCGCCAACCGAAAACTAAACAATTATGGAAAACTACATAAAGGAATTAATTCAAAACACCGACAGAGTAATAATCCCGGGCTTTGGTGCAATAATGCACAACAAACAATCGGGTGCATTTTATTTTAATGAATTTATTCGTTTCGACGATGGTGTGCTCGAAGGATTTATTGTGAAAAAAGAAAATTGCTCAGGCGAAGATGCAAAAAATAAACTCAAAGAATTTACCGAAAAACTTGTTAATACTGTAAATCAAGGCAATGCATTTGAAATTGAGGGACTCTGCACTTTTACAAAAGACTCTAATGGAAAAGTTATTTTTACTCCCACTGGTTTGTCGGAAATACCTTCAACTGAACCCGAAAAAACCGAACCTACCGAAACCACGATTATTTCGGAACCCGAAAAAACTGAAGCATTACCTCCTGTTGCTGAAATTCCTACTCCTGAGGCCAGCCCCGAACCTATAATTGAAGAAACTCAAAATATTCCCGAACCTCAAGCTTCTGAAAATATTGTGGAGTCTAAAGTTGAAGAATCAACAGAATTAAAACCGGAGCAAGACACTCTTAATGTGGAGTCTGAAATTTCTAAAGAAACTCCCGAACCGGAAATTGAAACTACTTCAACAATTTCCGAACCCCAAAAAACCGAGGAAACCAATGTAATAACCCCGGCCGAAACGGCAAAAAAGCTAAATCCCAAAGAACTGGCAAAAAAGAAAGCTGAGGAAAAGAAAAAAGCTGCTGCTCAGGATAAAGCTAAAGCCAAAAAACTTGCCGAAGAAAAGAAAAAAGCCGCCGCTGCAGCCAAACTTAAAGCAAAACAAGAGGCTGCAGAGAAGAAAAAACTTGCAAAAGAAGCCAGGGAAAAACTAAAAAGAGAAAGATTAGAAAAGAAAAAGGCCGAAAAAGAAGCTAAAAAACCGGTCGAAAAAACAGCAGTAGTTGTTCCACCAATGGTTGCAGATTCAGCTCCCGAAATTAAAGGCGAAACAAAAAATATACCTGAATCCGAAAATACTATACCAGAACAGATTGAAACCGGTGTTGAACCTCAACCCGTTGAAAATATTTCCGAAGAAAAAATAGAAGATAAAATAGAACAAAATACTGAAGTAAAGAAAGAAGAAAAGAAGGAAAAAAAGAAAAAAGAACCAAAACCTAAAAAAGAACCCAAGCCCAAAAAAGAAAAAACCGGAAAGAAAAAAAGAAGGTATATTGGTCTGTGGATAATCCTTCTAATTATTGCTGCCGGTGTAACATGGGCAATGCTATACCCCGAACAGTTTAACGAACTTAAAGAAAAAATTCCGTTTATTGGTGGAAAAGAATCCTCTAACAATGGCGAAAAAGACAACAATGGCGAAAATAGCAACAACAATAACGACAACGCATTACCAATAGATTCTGCAAAAACCGACACCATTGCTGTAGTTGTTGATACAATAATTACGGAAGATACTATTGAAAATGTTGTGGCCGACGATGTTTCAACTGTTGAAAATAATACAACAAATAACAGTCAAAACAACAATAATCAAACAGAGACTCAGGTTGAAACTCACGAATTTCCAAAGGGTCAGAAATTGTATTATGTGGTTGTTGGTTGTTTCGAGATTGAAAGCAATGCCGATAATTATGTGATAAAACTTAAGGAAAAAGGCTGTGATTCTAAAAAATTTGGAATGAGAGGACGCTTGCACATGGTTTGTTGCAAAGCTTATGCCGATAAGAAAACTGCTATTAATGAATTAAACAGCATAAGAGCCGATTTTGAGCCTAATGCATGGTTATTGTATTATTAGACTAACGAATCCAAGTCATTCAATAATATTTAAAACCTATATTTTGACTTGTTGTTTGTGGTAGAAATAATAGGAATCCATTCACACAATTGTTTATAAGAATTGCAATGCTCTAATGTTTTTTTTGTACTTTCGTTTAGAAAAAAATTTACAATGAAGAAATTATTTCTTTTACTATTAATTGCTGTTTTATTTACAGCCTGCTTCGAAGAATCAGCAAACAATTCTGATTCTAATCAGGATGTAAAGCCTGTTGATACCCTTGCTATGATTACAAATCATATAATAACCGATTTTAACGGATTGGTTTTGGCTTTGGAAATTTCTAACGATTTCGATACTCTTACTATTGCAGACCGTTTAGATTGTATTCAGCCTATTTCAATAATAAATAAGAATAATCTGCTAATTCATGGCGATTATGCTGAACTGTGTCTTGCAGATTCTTCTGGTAGTTTTCTTATTATTGATAGTTGCAATAACCTAATAATTGAAGGATTAAATCTGTATTTTACAAGTAATGAAAAACTTACACCAGCCCTTCTACATGTTAAATCGGGAAAAAACATTGTATTAAGAAACAATCAAATTCATACTTCAGGGTCATACGGAATTAAATGCGAGAAATTGGCTGACAGTTTATCTATTGAAGAGAATATTATTACAAACTGTAAACAATATGGAATTTCTTCATGTGCCTCTAATACAAGGATTTCAAAAAATACATTTTATAATAATAAAGATGGATTTGCTGATATTTTTCTTTGTAAAGAAATTCAAAAATCAGCAATAATTGATACAAACTATTTTATGATTGCTAATCATGATAATTATATTTCTGAAGTTATGGAGGCCATTGCTTCGGATGTTTATGATGAAAGAGAGAGCATGTCGCCGGAAGGTGTAGAGAAGGTTACAGCTTACTTAGAAGACGATAAAATAATTTGCCTGAAATATGAATACTCTGAAGAAGTATCTGAAACATGGATGGTTTTTTACAATAAGGGACAGTTGGTTTATGTTGAACAAGAATCTATTGAGTTTTACGAACTTGAAAACGGAGATTTAGAAACAGGAAATGTAAGCAACAAGTTTTTTTATTTAAACGGAAAACTGGTTAAGTGGGAAAAAACCGATGTTGAAAATAATATTTATTTGGAAGAATCTGCTGAGTATCCAAAAAAAGCAATTGAACTAAACGCTTCAATTACTTCTCTTATTGGGATGATTCCATTGTTAAACAAAGCTGAAATATAGTTCTATGAAGCTTTTTATTACTCTTTTATTTTTTGTTTTAATTTGTCGATTGACAAATTACGGACAAAGTGACAAAATTTATTTATCTAAAGAAAGCGTTTTTTCTCATCCTGTTGATTCTTTGGAAAAACGATTACTTACAAGCGCTGGTATAGAAAAAATTGATTTGTTAATTGAACTAGCCAACGAAATATGGGTTGCATCTCCTCTAAAAGCTTTAGATTATGCAAATGAAGCTCTAAATCTTTCAAAAACCCATAATTATAAACCCGGTCTTGCTAAATCATTAAATGCTTTAGGATTAACTAATTACACCCTAAGTAGATACGAAGTAGCTATGAGACTTCATGTTGAAGCTATGGAAATTGCTATGGAGCTTAATAATATAGAAATACTTGCTGCAACGCATAACCATATTGGCATGATTTATTGGAAAATAAAAATGCCTGAAAAAGCCATTCAGTATTTCCAAAAATTTTCCGATTATGCTGTTAAAATGGATGATAAAAAGCTAATTGCCAAAAGCTTGAACAATATTGGGCTTATTTATTCCGATCAGGGAGATCCACATGTGGGACTTAGATATTTTAAGGATGCTTTGGAAAATAGCAAGCAAATTGACGACTATTTTGCAATGTGTTCCTCATTAATTAATATGGCAGTTGTATATTCGAAAATTAAAGATAATTCTAAAGCAATTATTTATCTCTTCAAGGCTTTAGATGTTGTTGCAAATAGAGATAATAAATGGTTAAGTTCAATTATTTACAATAATATTGGCCATACATATTTAATTTTGGAAAAATTAGATTCTGCTGTGTATTATTCAAGACTTGGTTTAGAATGTGCTTTTGATTTAGGATTAAAAAAACAGATTTCTCAGGCTTACGAAATAATATCTTTTATTTATAAGAAACAAAATCGTTTCGAACTGGCTCTTAGTGCTTACGAGGAATTTGTTTTGTATAAGGATTCGGTTGACATGGAAGGAAACCTATCTCTTATGCAAAAACTCGATGATATGAGTCAGAGTAATGAACTGCGTGAATACAAAATTGAACAGGAAAACAAGCGACTAAAACAAGAGTCTAAAGAAAGAGGCCGTTTACATCTACTCTATTTACTTATAGGTATTATTTTTGTTATTTCAGTTCAACTTTTTTTGATAGTGCGAAACAATAGGAGAAAAAACAGATTGAACACCCTACTTGCAGAAAGAAACAGGCAGTTACAGGAATTAAACAACAAATTGCAGCAATCGGAAAAAAATCTTACCGAATCGAATAGAACAAAAGACACTTTGTTTTCAATAATAGGTCACGATTTGCGTTCCCCTTTTAATTCCCTTATTGGTTTCTCAGAGCTTCTTTACGAAGAATATGAAGAGCTTGATGATACAACCAAGAAAAGGTATATTTCTGAAATTAATATGGCCGGCACAAAAACCTTTCAATTACTAGAAAACCTATTACACTGGTCAAGATTACAATCAGAGAAAGTAGTACTTAAAAAAGAAAAAGTCAGCGTTTACAATATGGTTTCCACCGCAGTTTCTCTTGTTTCTATTTCTGCCTCTTATAAACGAATTCAAATAAAAAACATTATTCCTGAATCGCTGTTTGTTTATGCAGATAGTAATATGATTTCCACAGTTTTTAGAAATCTGGTTTCCAATGCAGTAAAATTTACTCCTCAAGATGGAAAAGTACAAATTAATTTCACGGAAGAAAACGACAAATTTATTTTTTCGGTAAAAGACTCGGGCATTGGGATTAACGACAAAGATCTTAAAAATCTGTTTCAGGATAATAAAACGGCCAAAGCAGGAACATCAGGAGAATCGGGAACAGGAATAGGTTTGGAAATATGCCATAGATTTGTTGTGAAACATGGCGGTAAAATTTGGGCCGAATCTACTTTGGGCAAAGGAACAAGTTTATTTTTTACTATTCCTAAAACTTAGTTTCTACATCCATCTTTTTAGAAAATCCATGCCGTTTTGCCACATAAGTTTTTCTATAAAATACTCTGGAGTTCTATCGTAAACATATTTGCGATAAGGCTTGGCTGAAGGATTGTTAAAGCGACTGCTATTAAGTTGTTTATGCCAAAATTCAATAAGGTCGTTTCCTAACTCACTTAATGCTTCAAGTCCTTTGCTTTCGTGTTTTCCATTTGAAATTTTATAGCGGTAACAGTCCATAACATCTATTCCTCCATCTAAATCGGAACCAATAGTTAGTATATCCCAACCTTTTATGTTGTTTATAACTCCAACTGCATGAAACAAATGATTGAAAAACATTTCCATGTATTTTTCTTTTTGCTCAGATTTACTCTTTTTATGAATGTCTTTTAAATGCCATTTATTTGAAAGCCTTGTCTCATCCAAAAGGAAACCTATTAATCCTCTGCTTTCATAAATCTTTTTTACTTCCTCATCTGTTAAATTTATGCTCCAACGATTAAACCAGTCTATTCTTGTGCCATAGCGACTTGTTATTTGTGTTTTGAATTTGCTTTTCTTAATATCGTCTTTTTGGGCAATAGCTTGTGCAATTGTTGGAAAGCCATTTACAGCGGTATGACTTGCAATTATTGGTATTCCCGGTTTACCGTCGGATGTTTTGTATTTTTCAACAAATTTAAAGTATTCCTTACGTGCATTTCCGCTAAGGTGCTTTATATCAATAAATATTCTTTTGAATTTTACTTTTTTGCCATTTATTGTTTCTTCCCTTTCTTGAAGCAATTTTTCAAGCAATTTCTTTCCTAAATCGGTAAATCCCACATCGTAGCACATTCTGCCGTCGGGAAGTTTGTAATCCTGATTAATAACCAAAGGACGAATTAGCTCGGCAATTGCAGAATCGGCTGAAATGCTTTTTGCCATTCCACAAACCTGATTATAAAAATGATGAGCCGGAGAAATAAACAATGGTGCGTATTCCCACGATTTCACCTTATCGACATTTTGCAGATATTCAATTTTTGCTTTTTCGAATTCGGCAGGATTGTTTTTCTCCATGTCGTAGTATTTTCCGGTAGCAAGGCCAAATGCAGCAGCTCCTTCAATACTTAAAACAATGGGCAATTTGTTTTCCTGAATGGCATTTTCTATTTCAGCATAGGTTTTTACCAAAACGTACTGCCATTTTCCCGACTGGGAATTATTTAACTTATTGTCTTTAAGTAAATTGTATTCGACTTGCAAATCTGCAAAATAGTTACAATTCCGGTCCTGCAAATTATTTACTCTTTCCTCATCGAAACCCAACATATTTGCAAAAGCTTTATCGAAAAGTTTGTTGTTGTCGGCCTTTTTTCCGGCCAATTTCATAAAACCCTGTTCGAATGGGTATAAGGAAAGAACCATGCATTTAACATTTCCGGTTTTTGCTTTGTTTAAATTGGATTTAGAATCTGAATCCTTATCCTTGTCTAACATCCAACTTTCTTTCTTCATTGGTCGGTAACGCCAGATGTCGTGATCCGGGCATTCTCTTACAGGCGAGTATCCTTTCTCTTCCGAATATGAATTCATTGGCTTTAATGTAGTATGCACATGCAGGTCGAAAAATTTATTCATAGCTTTCTATTTTTTGGTTCCACAAAAATATTTCAGGGTTTTGTAAAGTGAATTTTTCTATTAGTTCGGGTTTGGTATTATCCATAAAAACTTTTATATAATCAACGTAGTTTTTGGTCTGAGCCGACAAAATCATTGGAAAATCAGTGCCAAAAAGTATTCTGTCTTCCAGATTCTTTTCGTATTTACTATTTTCACTTTCAATAAGATTGTACAAGTACGATATTTTTTCTTTGGTGTTGAAAATACAGGAAATATCGGTGTAAACATTATTGTAATTTCCAATAAGCTTGAGAATTTCCTTTTGCCGTTTTTCGTCGAATCCCAGACTTCCTTTTCCATTACCGCCAAAATGTGCAAAATTTATTTTTAAGTCGGGAAACTTAGCCAACACCTTTTCCCAGATTTTGGGGTTTGTGTATGACTCCACTTTTTCGGCTTCAGCAATTGTCCATCCCCCATTGTTGCAATGACTTGTAATTGGGATTTTATATTTTTCACATAAATCATACAATTCGCAGTTTTTTTCCAGTTCTTTGGGATTTTTGTCGGGCCAGGGGTTAAAGCCTAAAGGCGGATAGAGTTTAATACCGCAGAAAAGGTTTTTGTATATGCTTCCATCATCAACAGAGTGAATTTTGATCTTATTTTCCGGTTTAGTATCCAGCAGGTTATCAAGCTTTAAATTTTCATACCTGTTTCTAAAAAGTCTGTAACGGTTTTCTTCCTCAAAACTATCATCAATAAGTTTTGATGAAAAATATTTATTTAATAACCTTTCCAGTCTGATTTTTCCATGTTTTTCCTCCTCATCTTTTGCCAAATAATTAATTGGATTAATGCCAAGGAAGGGATAAATTTCCAAGAGATTATAATCTTTGTTTTTGGTGTATTCGCCAATTCCAAGATATAAATCAACTAGTTGAGTAAGAACAGGTTTTACCGGACTTGAATTATAGAACACTTGCGAAAAATCGTCTTTCCCTTTATATCCAAAATCCATTATTAATGGAGTAAGAATTACCTTTTTGTATGAATAATCCAGAATTTCGAAATTGCTTTTTCTACCTTCCGCCTTTTTTTCTTTAATTGACTGTTGACTTTGCTTTAGGTTTGAATTAGCATCGTAGTACTTAAGCTCATCTTCAATAGTATAGAATTGAGTTGCAATGTCGTTTTCCATGTATGAAAAAAGATTTAGAGCTTTTCCCAAATTATCGGAAACAAAGCTATCGGCTTTCTTCGAAAACTTTAATAAAGAAGGAACAACAAGAACCGCAAGGGCAATAATTGCGGCTGCAAGGAAGCTAATAAAAACCCATAATTTGTAAAGAGTTTCAACTAAAATAGTTTTGTATGAGAAGTCAAAGTCTGTTAAAAAGGTAAAATAATAAACCAGACTTGAAGCAATAACGGCAATTACAAAAGCAGATAGAGCGAATAACAGCAAAGTTTTAATTTTACTAAAGGATTTCTTTTTAAGAATTATTAATGAAAGCAACAATACAAGCACAATTCCGGCAAATAAGATAAGAGGGTTTTGAATTAATGAAAGTTTAGCAAATTCCAATCCCTGTTGCGACTTGTAAAAAATAAGCCACCAACCTTCAATAAACAGACAGCAGGCAATAATTACCAAAACAATTTTAAGAATTTTGCTAAACGAAAGTTTTTTACCTCCGGTTTTCTCATTAGAACTACTTGATTTATAAAGCAATAAACTCAAGATGTTTACAAAAAAACTTTTGCTAAACAAATCGTTAAGCGAAACGCCATTGTTAATAAGCGAGCGGTTTAAATAAGCAATAATTCCGGCATGATTAAGAGTAAAAGCATGCATGTGTATGTCGTAGAAGACATTTGGCTTTTCGTTTTTTTTCATAGTTTTTTTGTTTAAAAAGCGAGGTAAATTTAATTAAAAAATAATTAATTTTATT
>JAFGXD010000096.1 GCA_016936815.1 Bacteroidales bacterium | reverse complement strand
GATTGATTTCCTTTTTTAAAAGGGCCTTCTGCACCGAGTTCAAAGCCATTAAAACCAATTTGTCCCAAATATTCGCTTTGCTGATTATTTCCTGCACGCATTTTTAAATCGAAAACCCCCGACATGGCATTGCCGTATTCTGCAGGAAAAGCTCCGGTAAAAAAATCTGAATTGGTTAACAAATTGTTATTTAGCATACTAACGGGGCCTCCCGTTGTTCCGGCAGCACCAAAATGATTTGGATTTGGAATTTCAATTTCTTCTAATCTCCAAAGCAATCCGGCGGGTGAGTTTCCTCTTATTACAATATCGTTTCTTGAATCGCTAACCGACATAACACCGGCATAATTGGCAACCATGCGACTGGGGTCACCCAGACTTCCGGCAAATCTTTCGGTTTCTTCCACAGAAAAACTTCTTGCAGAAACAACGGCCATTTTGTTAATTGTTTCGTCCTTTCTTCTATTGGCTTTTATTTCAACGGTTTCTGTTGTAATTACCTGTTCTTCCAATTCAATATTTAAAATGAGTTCCTTGCCCGAAGACAAGGAAACATTATTCAATTTAATGGTACAATATCCTAGAAAAGAAACCTGCAAGTTGTGTCGTCCAACTGCCACTTCTTTAATAATAAAATCGCCATTTCCATCGCTAACAGTGCCCTTAAGTGGTTCTGAATTAAGCAACACAATTTGTGCGCCGGGTAAAGGATTTTGTGAGTGTTTATCTACAACTTTACCTCTAATTGTTTGGGAATAATTCTGTTGCGACAAAGCTGCAAAGCCTGATAAGACCAATAAGAAAAAAACAAATTTTGCTTTCATAATGTATTATTTTTTTGCTCAAAGGTCTTTCAATAATTATGCCTGCAAAACAGTTTTTCGGTGAAATACTATTTTTAGTAGGTAAAAAGAATTTTTACACAGAATAGGATGCCAGCAAAATCTTCAGGATTTTAATAGCAGCCTTAGAAATTGAAGTTCCGGGACCAAAAATTGCAGCAACTCCCTCGTTGTAAAGAAACTTATAATCCTGAGCAGGAATAACACCTCCGGCAATAACCATAATATCTTCTCTACCTAGTTTTTTAAGTTCGGCAATTACTTGTGGAATAAGAGTTTTATGTCCGGCAGCCAAGCTGGAAACTCCGAGAATATGAACATCATTTTCAACGGCTTGACGTGCAGCTTCGGCAGGAGTTTGGAAAAGAGGTCCGATATCTACATCGAAACCTATGTCGGCATAACCTGTAGCAACAACTTTCGCACCGCGGTCGTGGCCATCCTGACCCATTTTTGCAATCATAATACGAGGTTGACGGCCTTCGAGATTGGAAAATTTTTCAACCAAATCTCTGGCATCCTGATAATCGTTATCATTCATAGATTCTTCTTTATAAACACCCGATACAGAACGGATTACTGCTTTATATCTTCCAACTACTTTTTCACAAGCATACGATATTTCACCTAAGGTAGCTCTCTTTTTTGCAGCATCAACTGCAAGTTCCAAAAGGTTTCCTTTTCCGGTTTCAACAGCTTTTGTAATTGCATTAAGAGCTTCCTGAACCTCGTTTTCGTTTCTGTTTGCTCTTAGTTCTGCCAGTCTTTTTAGTTGAGATTCGCGAACAGCAGTATTATCAACATCCAAAATATCAATAGGATCTTCTTTGTCGAGGCGATATTTGTTTACTCCAACAATTACTTCTTTTCCTGTATCAATTCTGGCTTGTTTTCTTGCAGCAGCCTCTTCAATTCTCATTTTAGGAACGCCGGTTTCAATAGCTTTTGCCATTCCGCCCAGTTCTTCAACTTCCTGAATTAGTTTCCATGCATTATGAGCAATTTCGTGAGTTAGAGATTCCACGTAGTAAGAACCTGCCCAAGGGTCAACTGCTTTGCAAATATTTGTTTCTTCTTGAATGTAAATTTGGGTGTTACGGGCAATACGAGCCGAAAAATCGGTAGGTAGAGCAATGGCCTCATCAAGGGCATTGGTGTGTAACGACTGAGTATGTCCCAAAGCTGCAGCCATAGCTTCAACGCATGTTCTTGCCACATTATTAAAAGGATCTTGCTCGGTTAAACTCCATCCCGATGTTTGTGTATGAGTTCTAAGAGCAAGAGATTTTGGATTTTTTGGGTTAAACTGACTAACAATTTTTGCCCATAACATTCTTGCAGCGCGCATTTTGGCAATTTCCATAAAATGGTTCATTCCTGCAGCCCAGAAGAAAGATAAACGGGGAGCAAAAGCATCAATATCTAAGCCGGCTTTAACACCTGTTCTTAGGTATTCCAAACCATCGGCAAGAGTGTAAGCAAGCTCAATATCGTTTGTAGCACCTGCTTCCTGCATGTGGTAACCAGAAATTGAAATAGAATTAAATTTCGGCATTTTCTGTGAAGTAAATTCGAAAATGTCGGCAATAATTTTCATTGAGAATTCGGGTGGATAAATGTAAGTATTCCTTACCATAAATTCTTTTAGAATATCGTTCTGAATGGTTCCTGAAAGTTCTTCCAGACTGGCACCTTGTTCGAGTCCTGCAACAATATAAAAAGCCAGTACGGGCAAAACAGCACCGTTCATAGTCATAGAAACCGACATTTTATTTAGAGGAATCTGGTCGAACAATATTTTCATATCTAAAATGGAATCAACAGCAACACCTGCTTTTCCAACATCGCCAACTACTCTTTCGTGGTCGGAATCGTATCCTCGGTGAGTTGCCAGGTCGAAAGCAACAGAAAGTCCTTTTTGCCCCGAAGCAAGATTTCTTCTGTAAAAAGCATTTGATTCTTCGGCAGTGGAAAAACCGGCATACTGACGAATAGTCCAGGGCTGCATTACATACATGGAAGAATATGGGCCTCTTAAATATGGGGGTAAACCGGCGGCATAATTAAGATGTTCCATTTCTGAAATATCTTCCTGATTGTAAACCTGTTTAACGGCAATTTGTTCAGCCGTCATCCAAGGTTCTGAAATTTGTTGATTCTCAAAATCTTTTCCGGATGGTTTTAGACTAACCGGTTGATCTATTTTTATATTTTGGAAATTTGGACGCATAATACAAAGTTTAAATTCTAAATTTTGTTTCTTCTAATTAATATTCAACTGCTCACAATAGCCTTGCAACTCGTGTAAAACATTGGATTTTACGTTTATAAAGTTGTTAACACCCTGAGCTTTTAAATCTTCCATAAAACTTGGAGCACCGGCAACAACCAAAATAGCTTTATCGTTTAGCAAATCGAGAGTTTCTTTTGCTGCAGAAGCATAATCATCGTCGGCACTACAAAGTACAACAATATCTGCTTTTTTCTTAAAAGCAGCTTTAACACCATCTTCAATGCTGTTGAATCCTATATTGTCAACTATTTCGAACCCTGCACAGGCAAAGAAATTTGCAGCAAATTGTGCTCTGGCTCTTCTCATAGCAAGATTACCAAAAGTTAACATGAATGCTACAGGTGTTTTTTCAGCCTTATCAACACTTAAGCGAAGTTTTTCGAAAGCTTCTGATCCTCGGTACATGTAAAGAGGACGTTCAATAATATTCTTTTTTGTAACCCTTGTTTTAAACATTTTACGCACTTTTGCTTTTTCATCAAGCTTTTCAGAAAAATTAGGGAATTGGTTTGTTCCCAATAAAATTTCTTTTCTGGTAGCAATGTTAATATCTCTCTGCAAAGCAGTTTCTTCAAGAGCATCCTGAATATAACCTTGAGTAAAAGCAGCAATATATCCGCCTTTTTCTTCAACCTTAAGAAATAAATTCCAAGCTTCTTTTGCAATTAGATTTGTTAAGTTTTCTACGTAATAGGAACCGGCAGCCGGGTCGGTAACTTTATCGAAATGAGATTCTTCTTTAAGAACAAGCTGAACATTTCTGGCAATACGGTTAGAAAAATCATCGGATTCTGCAAAAATATTATCGTAAGATTTTACCGAAAGAGAATCTACACCTGCAATTGCAGATGACATTGCTTCTGTTGTAACTCTTAGCATATTAACATGAGGGTCGTAAGCTGTTTTGTTCCAGGTTGTTGTTTCTGCATGAATAAACATTTTGCAAGTATCTTCGTTTGCCGGATTAAAGGCTTTAACTATATGAGCCCAAAGCAATCTTGCAGCTCTAAATTTTGCTATTTCAAGAAAATAATTTGAACCAACGCCAAAAATGAATTGCATTCTTGGAGCAATATCGTCAATATTAACCTTGTCGTAAGTTAATTTGGAGAGATATTCAGTTCCAACAGAAAGAGCAAAGGCAAGTTCTTGAACGGCAGTAGCTCCGGCGTTATTAAAATAATGTCCGTTTACAGAAAGTACTCTAAAAAGAGGTAGATGTTCTTTTCCAAAATTAATAACTCTTGTTACTCTTTGTAATGCCCTTTCGGAAGAATCGTAATAAAATCTTCCGTTAGCATTTAGAAATCTTATGGGATCGAAATCCAGAGATCCTCTAACCTGTTTTTTATCGAAATTATAATCTTCTGCGTAATTCACAAGCATTGAGAGGAAGTCGGGGCCGGCATGACCGCTAATAAAATTCACTTCTTTTTTGTTAAGGTGAATACCTCTAAGTAATCTGTTAAAAGCGGCCTGATTTGTAATAACCTCTCCTGAACCAATAAATCCAACAGCATCTGCACCTTTAAACAGAGCCTCGTAAGCTGTAGAGTTTGCAACATCAATATTGGAAATTTTAACATCCTGACGAACAATCCAGTTATTATCTTCTTTGATCGCCCTAACATAAGGAAAGGTATTGACCGGAACATTCAGATAATCAAGTTTTTTAAGGTCTTCTTGTCTGTAATAAGGGTTAACCGGAAATCCTTCCAGAGTTTTCCAAACCAATTTTTTGTAATAATCGGCACCTTTTAGGTCGGCATTAATTTTCGATTCCCACTGTTCTGTAGATACAGGAGGAAACTCATTAAACAACTTTTCTTTATCCATAAAAATTGAATATTAGTATTCGGCAAAATTAGTCAAATAGATTAGGATAAGAAATGTTTTTTGTCACTGTTGATTAACAGGTTTACCAAACCTCAATAAATAAAAGCGTTTTGAGAAAACAAAAAAATAAGGCCGATTGGCCTTATTTAGTGTTTTCATAATTTCAGTTTTCCTTAAATTCTGTAAAAATTCCTTTCTCTACAACCCCGATGTCTTAAATTGGTTTTGCAAAGAGAAAGAAAAAACAATAGCAAGTAAAGAGGTTTGTAACCATAGGCAAGTTTGATGTAACGAATGGCAATAATTAATTTGCAAAAACTAATAGAAAGATAAATAAGCTTAATAAACCATCAATTTTTTAATAAAAACCCCATTTTTTGTACTTATTCGAACAAAATACATTGCTCTCGGAAGCATGAATAATGAGATATTACAGAAATTGCTTATTGCATTTTGTTTTTCAATTAGTTTCTTTCCTGAAACTGATAGAATCTCTACACAAACAATTCCTTCCCCTTCAATATTTATTTCTTCTTTAGCAGGATTGGGGGATATTTTTATTTCATTTCCGGAATTTTCCTCCAAACTTCCGTAAATGTCAACGCAACCATTTTTTTCAAAAATATATTCATTGTTTATGTCTCCCGAAAATGCCATTAATATTCCACCGCTGTTAATTATTACCGGAATTTCGCTAAAGACCACTGAGAAAAAACTTGGATCATTAGACCAGGTTTCCTGAGTGCAATCAATACTTGTACCTAAAGAATCGGTTTTTACAAGACTAATCTGACTAAATTCACCGCTTTTTACTAACCAAAAAGGTCCGCTGCCTACATGTACAAAGCCCTTATCGTAAGTTTCAATGCAATCGTGAGAATAAACACAATTGATGCCTTTTGAAAAAATAGGGTTACCAAAAACATCAAACTTTGTGAAACCATTATTACAGCAAACAATAAAACTGCTATCCTTGGTTGTATGAAGCTTTGGAATTCCTTCATAATCTGCGTATTGCCCTGTTTTCTTGGAATATGCAAAGTCTCCGTTAATATACATTTTAATAAAACTAATTTCACTACTTTGCTCAGCCATAAATAAGATTCCTGTTGAATCTGCAAATAAATCATAACCAATTGAGGAAGATAAACCGGCATCAGATTGCCTTTTTACCCATTCAATATTACCATTGTTATCGGATTTTACAATTAACATGGCTAATCTACCGGGATGAAACGTTGAATCCATAACAAACCCGGTAGAAAAATAAACAGAATCGTTAATTTCTTTTGTTGAATACAATACCATTGAACGAGTTATGGGATTACTGTCGGTAATTTTATTGAACCAGACAGTATTTCCTTCTGCATCAATTTTTGCTAATAGCAAATCGGAATAATACGGAGTCCCGTAATAATCAATTATTTCAGTACTGGAAAAACCGGAAATTATATAACAAGAATCTGAAGTTTTTTCTATGTTGTAAGCTAATTCGTTTAGTCCGTCTTCAAGTTCTTTAATCCAAATAGTATCTCCATTAAAATAGGCTCTTATTATTAATACATTTGAATTATTGAAATCTTCTGTAATATAGCCTGTTGCAATAAATGTTGAATCTGAATCAATAATTATTCTATTAAATGACCCATTGTTTCCGAAAGTTCTAGCCCAAAACAAACTTCCATTTACGTCAGTTTTAATAATACATGGCTTATTATTCAGATTACCGGCTAAAAGCAGATTAGAATCGGGAGTTTCAGCAATTGAGTTTGCCTCTAATTCAATATTCATATCCTGCTCATAAACTTTTGCAAAAACAGATTGACTATAGTTTACAAAAAAACTGAGGAGAAAGGAAAGCGAAAAAACTAGCTTTTTCATGATAATTTGTTTTAGGTTCTTTGGTTTTTTTCCCGATTAAATCAATAATTCATTATTTTTGGGGAAAATCTTATAAAACCAATTCAAAGGTATAAAAAAAACTGTTATTCAATTAAATAAATGATAATTAAATATCTATTAATGGTCAGTTTTTCACTTATTCTATTTTTATGTAATAGTAAATAAAAACGAGCAAGTAAAGAGATTTGTAACCATTGGCAGGGTTGGTGTAACAAATGGCAATGAAATGCAAAAATGCTTATTGAAATCGTGAAACAATTATTTATTAGTTTAAGAAAAAATGATTATTTTTATTGAAAATTTCGAGCAATTTATGGATAATCAAAAAAAAATAGAATCTCTACAGAAACAAATTGAGCAACTTAAGCTTGAAAACCAATTACTAAAAAAAAGCGAAAGCAGTGTTTACCGTAATGTTTTCGAAAACTCTCCTGTTGGTCTTCTGCACTACGATAAAAACGGTGTAATTACTGAGGTTAATAATAAATTCGTTGAAATTATTGGTTCATCCAGAGATGCTTTGGTAGGTTTTGATATGCCAAACAGATTACAAGACAAGGATATTAAAAGAGAAGTAATAAATTCACTGAAAAAGGGTTCGGGTTATCATGAAGGTTACTACACATCTGTTACTGCCGGAAAAACAACGCCTGTGAGAGCTTTATTTAACGGAGTTAGAAATGAAAAAGGGGAAATATTTGAAGGAGTTGGTATTATTGAAGATATTACTGAATCTACATTAATAAAAGAAAGATTAATAGAACAAAACAAAGAATACGCTTCCTTAAACGAGGAATATATTGCAAGCAATGAAGAATTGCGATCAATGTTAGAGGAAGGTAATAAATACCGTAATGAAATTGAAGAAATTCGAATAAGATATCAAAACCTTTTCGATATTTCCCCTTTACCAATTATTGTGCATGTTGACGGAAAACTAGTTATGATAAACAATGCAGCAATGCAATTTCTTGGAGCTGATAATAAAGAGGAACTAATTGGTAAACCTGTTATAGATTATGTGCATCCTGATTTTGTTCATCTGGCAAAAGAAAGAATTTATAGATTACTAAAAGGAGAACAGGTTGAATTATTTGAAGAAAAGTTTAAAAACTTTAATAACGAGTATAGAGATGTAGAAGTTGCGGCAGGAATAATACCAATGTTTGGAAAGCAAGCTGTTCAAGTAGTTTTTAACGACATAACCGAAAGAAAGAGTATTAAAAACCAATTACTTGAAGCAATACAGAAGTATCAAGGTTTTATTGAACAAAGCTTAGATGCGGTAATTTTGGTTGATAAAAACGGAGATGTTATTGAATGGAACAAAGCCGCACAAAGTATTTTTGAATTATCTGAAAATGAGGTATTGGGAAAAAAGTTATGGGACATTCAATACCAAATAATGTTGCCGGAAAGAAAAGAAGTAGTAAGTAAAGATTTTGTTAAGCAAAGCATTATTAATCATATTACAGGAAAAGAAAAATTTCAAGTTGAAAATATTTCGGTTAATAAAATTATTGTAAAATCAGGTTACAAGTGGGTGCAAACAATTTCCAGCATTATTGAGGTAAATGGAAAAAAATACATTGGTTCTATTACACGAGACATTACAAATGTAAAGGAAAATGAAATAAGACTTATTGAATCAGAAAAAAAATTCCGTGATTTTGCAAACCACTTACCACAAACAGTTTACGAGGCTGATATTGAAGGGAATCTCACCTACGTTAACGACAATGGATTAGCAAATTTTGGTTATTCTTTGGAAGACTTTGAAAAAGGTCTTACAATTTTTAATATGTTTTCGGAAGATCAATTAATGAAAGTAAAAGAAAATTTTTCAAAACACACTAATGGTAATAAAATTATTGATAATGAATACATTGCTATAAAAAAAGACGAAAAAAAATTTCCTGTAATTGTTTATCCATCTCCAATTTACTTAAACAAAAAGCTTACAGGTTTTAGAGGTATAATAATTGATATTACCCAAAGAAAAAATGCAAGTTCACAGCTTCAGGAAAACGAAAAACGTTTCAGAACTTTTATGGAAACTGCCTCCGATATGATGAACATTGCAAATGAAAAACTAGAAATACTATATGCAAACGATGCTTTTTGCGATAATTTGGGCTACACCCGCGAGGAAGTAATAGGCAAGCATGTTTCCTCGTTTTTTGCTCCCTCAGAAAAAATTCAAAGATTTGACCCCGAAGTTCATAGGATATTGCTAGAAGAAGGACGAGTTGATTACGAAACAGAATGGGTAACTAAAAATGGAAGAAAAATTTACGGTCAGCTAAAGGTTGTTGCCAATTACGATGAAAATGGAGTTTTTAAAGGCTCCTATGGTGTTTTTCACGATTTAACGGAAAGAATTCATATTGAAGAAAAAAACAGAGCACTTTCCGAAGCTACTTTCGAATCTCTATTTTTTATTGATAAGGGAATAATTGTGCAGGCTAACAAATCTGCCGCAAAAATGTTTGGATTTGCCGAATCATTCGATATGATTGGCTTGGAAATAAATCGTCTTTTCGACCCTTCAAGTGATTGTAATTTGCTATCAATGGATAACATTAATAATAACGAACCTTTTGAATGTGTGGGTGTTAGAAAAAAAGGAGATTTGTTCCCTGCTGAAATTCAGAAAAAATCATATAAATATCAGGGAAAAAAAGTTATTGTTTTTGCTGTTCGAGATATCTCTAAAAAAGTAGAGGCAGAACTTGCTCTTAGAGAATCGGAAGAGAAATTTAGAATTGCTTTCGAAACAAGTCCCGATGCTATGAATATAAGTCGCCTTGAAGATGGAAAATCTATTGCCGTAAATAAAGGTTTCGAGGAAATGACCGGCTTTAATCAGGAATTGGTTCACGGAAAAACTGTGGAAGAAGTTAAGGTTTGGAAAAACTCATCCGATAGAAAAAAGTTTGTGCAATTGCTACAAACACAGGGGTTTGTAAAAAATATGCAGGCAGAATTTCTATCTATAAATGGTTCATCATTAACCGGTTTAATTTCTGCTAATCTTATTTACATTAGTGGAAAACCACATATAATTGCAATTACAAAAGATATTTCCGATAGAATAAAAGATCAAAAGGCTCTTAAAGAATCTGAAGAAAAATTACGATCGCTTCTGGAAATTTCATCCGATATTATTTGGGAAATTGATTCCAATGCGATTTTTATTAATATTTCAGAAAAAATTATTGATTTGCTTGGATATGAACCGAATGATTTAATTGGAAAAAGCATTTTCAGCATAATGCCAAAAGAAAATGCAGAGGAATCTAAAGCTGTTTTTGATTCAGCTATAAGGAAAAAAAGAGACATTATTGATGTAATAACTCTAATGATTACAAAGGACGGCAGAAAACTAATTATGGAAACTACTGCCGTACAGATTAATGATAATAAAAATAAAATTGTTGGATTTAGAGGCATTTCAAAAGACATTACAGAAAGAATAGAATCAGAATCGGCTCTTAGAGCTGAACAAGAGAAACTTAAAGTAATTTTCGATTCTGCCGAAAATGTATCTTTTATTCTCGCAACAGCAGATTCTAACCCAAAAATTTTAGAGTTTAGCCCCGGAGCCGAAAATATCTTCCTCTATAACAGAAACGAAATTTTAGGTAATTCAATAAAAAAAATACATCCCGAAACAGAGTCGGAAGTATTTTCGAATATTATTGAACAACTCGGAAAGACCAGACATGGTATTTCTATGGAAAAGAAATTGGTTAGAAAAAATGGTAAACCATTCGACGCTCTCTATACAATTCATCCAATTTTTAACCCACGCGGCGAGGTTCATGCCGTTTTGTGTGTTACCATAGATATCTCTAAACTTAAAGAAACCGAGCAGGAACTTATTTTAGCCAAAGAGAAAGCCGAGGAAGCCGACAGACTAAAATCTGCTTTTCTGGCAAATATGAGCCACGAAATAAGAACTCCAATGAATGCAATAATTGGCTTTGCCGATTTGCTTAGAAAACCCGACATACCTTATGAACAAAGAAATCAGTTTGTTGAAATTATTAATACAAGCGGAAATCAATTACTAAATATTATTGAAGATATTATTGATATTTCAAAAATTGAAGCCAATCAACTTGAAATTGAAAAATTTGAATTCTCAATTAACGATCTACTTCGCAAACTTAAATTGAAATTCGACTTACTGAAAAAATCAAACAATAAAGATGTAAAAATAATTCTTCATACCGACCTTGAAGATGAAGAGTCTAAAATTGTTTCTGATGAATTGCGAGTTGAACAGGTTCTTAATAATTTGTTACACAATGCTTTAAAATTCACAAAAGAAGGAAGTATTGAGTTTGGTTACAAAATAAAGAACAAAAATCTTTGCTTCTTTGTTAAAGATACAGGAATAGGAATTCCGGAAGATAAGTTAGAGTATATTTTTGGAAGATTTTCGCAAGTCGACGATTCCGATACTCGTAAACATGGAGGTACAGGGCTTGGTTTAAGCATTTCTAAAGGAATAGTTGAATTACTAAATGGAAAAATTTTTGTTAGTTCAATGTTAGGTAAAGGATCGGAATTTGTGGTTGAAATACCTTTTGTTCCTCCTGAAGAAAATAAGTATTTTATAGACGTAACCGATGATATTTCAGGTGTAAATTGGTCTAATAAAACTATTTTGGTTGTTGAAGATGAACCGGCAAACTTTGAATATCTTCATTTTGCTCTGGAGCCCTCTAATGTAAACCTAATATGGTCTAAAACGGGTAGAGAGGCAATTAAAGTAGTTGAAAATAATAAAGAAATAGACCTAATATTGATGGACATAAAACTTCCTGATATGGATGGGTACAAAGTTGCAGAAGAAATAAACAAGAAAAATAAAATCCCAATAATAGCACTTACTGCCTATGCGCTCTCCAATGATATTGAAAAGGGTACAAAGTTTTTTGACAAATTTCTTACCAAACCACTTAAAACAAACGATTTGTATAAGGAGATTAATGCGATCTTAAAAAAACAGTAAAACTAAAAACTTATTTCTAACTTTGTAGCATTATTAGATAGTCTTTTGACGGTCTATTGAATGAATAAACAGATAAAGAAAATGATGGAACTATTTAAAGCTGAGGGAGTTTCAAAGCAATACTCTAACCATTTAGCATTAGATGATGTGAGTATTTCTGTGGAAAAAGGAAAAATTTTCGGACTATTAGGACCCAATGGAGCCGGAAAAACTACCCTCATAAGAATTATTAATCAAATTACCGGCCCCGATTCCGGAAGCCTATTTTTTGAAGGTAAAAAACTTGACCCCTCACATATTTCCAGGATTGGGTATTTGCCTGAAGAAAGAGGTTTATATAAAAAAATGAAAGTTGGTGAACAAGCTTTATATCTTGCCCAACTTAAAGATTTGCCCAAACGAGAGGCAATGAAAAGACTGAAAATTTGGTTCGAAAAATTCGACATTACAGCCTGGTGGGACAAAAAAGTGGAAGAGCTTTCTAAAGGTATGCAACAGAAAGTCCAATTTATTATTACCGTTCTTCATAAACCCGATTTACTTATATTCGATGAACCTTTTAGCGGTTTCGATCCAATTAATGCCAACTTGGTGAAACAGGAAATATTAAATCTTAGAAACGAAGGTTCTACAATTATTTTCTCTACACATAATATGGGCTCTGTTGAAGAATTATGCGACAACATTGCTCTAATTAATAAATCGAAAAATATTCTTCAGGGCGAAATTAATGAGATAAGAAATAAGTACAAAGCAAATATTTTCGATATAGAATTTTCCGGAAAAATTAATCTTCCTCAATTAACTCTTTCTTCAAGTTATGAAATTCTAAATCACAAAGAAATTGACTCAGGCCATAAATTAACTCTAAAGTTAATAGAAAACGTAAAAACTAATCAGCTTATATCCAATTTATTAGATATTGGCAACATTGTTTCTTTTAATGAACAAATACCAAGCATGAACGATGTATTTATTAAAGCTGTTGAAGAAACAAATCTTAAACTAAAGATGGAGGGAAATAGCCATGAGTAAAATATCTTTGATTATTAATAGAGAGTATTTTTCAAGAATTAAAAAGAAATCTTTTATTATAATGACCATTATTGGTCCTCTTCTTTTGGCTGCTTTGTTTATCGTGCCAATTTGGCTGCAAAAAATTGCCGGAGAAGATTCTAAACTAATTGCTGTAATCGATCAGCAAAACATGTTCAACAGTTCTGCTCTTAACCACAATGCCAATTCTAAAACCGATTCAATATTTACCTTAATGGATTTATCCAGGCAAGTTCTTCCATTCGATGAAAAATATTCGGAAGACAGTGTTGCAGGAATTTTCGAAGCATTAAATTATTTTATTGCCAAAATTGACGATTTTGAAGTCTTTTTCAACCCCGAAAAGGTTACAGGAGTCTTAGATCAACTTAAGATTAAGGTTTTAGATACTTATTCCAAAAACATTCCCGCCGATTCTCTTAAAAAACTTTTTTCGGAACAATATATTGAAGCCTACGATATTATTGCCGAAAACTGCATTAAAAGAGATAAGTTTTTTGTTAATATGATTCCCGATTCCCGATTCTACAAATTTGTTTTCCTAAGAGATGTAAATAAAGATACTCTTCTTGCTGAACTAAAAACAGGAGAATCGAAATACGATGCAGTCCTCGAAATCCCTGAAACTTTCTACAACAAAAACTTCTCGGGCGTTCAAATGTATTCTAAAGATGAAATACATACAGGCTTGCAAAATTACGTAAGACTTTCTATGGAAAAAGAGGTGGAACGAATGATTTTAATTTCCGAAAAAGTTGATATTGAAGTTCTTAATAAAGCAAGAAAAAACTTCACCGTTGGGTTTAGCGTAATGCAAGATGATGGATTTTCAGAAAGTCAGGCCGAACTAAAACAAATGATTGGCTTTATTGCAGGATTCCTTATTTATATTTTCATTTTTATGTACGGTGTTCAGGTTATGAGGGGTGTAATTGAAGAAAAAACAAGCAGAATTGTAGAAATAATTGTATCTTCTGTTAAACCTTACCAACTAATGATGGGTAAGATTGTTGGTATTGCAATGGTTGGACTAACTCAGTTTTTGCTTTGGGTCTTGCTTACTTTTGCAATTATCTCCGGTTTAAAATCATATTTATCTGAACCGGCAGTTATTTCCGATCAACAAATTGCTCAACAAGAACAATTAATGAATACTCCTGGGGTAAATGGTGTAAATATGGATCAATCTATGCAAATGCCAACAGCAGAGCAAAGTATTCTAGATCAAATAGAAAGCCTTAGCGATATTGTTTTTGGATATGTAATTTTGCTTTTTATTTTCTTTTTTGTTTTCGGTTATTTGCTTTACGCTTCTCTGTTTGCTGCGGTGGGCTCGGCTGTTGATGCCGAAACCGACACTCAGCAATTTATGATGCCTATTACTATTCCAATAATTTTGAGTATTATCAGCATTCCGGTAATTGTACAAAACCCTGATGGCCCGGTGGCTTTCTGGCTTTCAATAATTCCTTTTACTTCACCAATTGCAATGATGGCCAGAATTCCTTACGAAATACCGGTTTCAGAAATTATCCTTTCTATGAGCCTTCTTTTAATAACTTTCCTTTTTGTTGCTTGGCTTTCAGCAAGAATTTATCGTACCGGAATTCTAATGTACGGCAAAAAAGTTAGCTATAAAGAACTTTGGAAATGGTTGAAATATAAAGGTTAGAGCAATGAGAACGGCAATAATTGACCTAGGCACAAATACTTTTAATCTTATTGTGGCAGATGTTGATGAAAATTGCCACTTTACAATTAAACATCGTGACAAAATTCCTGTTAAACTTGGCATGAATGGAATAAACAAAGGAATAATAATGCCCGATGCAATGGAAAGAGGTTTAGTTGCATTACAAGAGCATTTAGTTACTGCCAAAAGCTTTAATCCGGAAAAAATAAGTGCTTATGGAACTTCAGCCCTGCGAACAGCTTACAATAGCGAAGAGTTTATTAATCAAGTAAAATGCGAGCTTGGACTTGATATAGAGATAATTACAGGTGAAATGGAAGCCGAATACACCTATTATGGTATTAAAAATGCAGTTCAACTTGATTCGGAATATGTGCTTATGTTGGATATTGGAGGAGGGAGCAACGAATTTATTATTGCTAACGAAAGCGAAATAGTTTGGAAAAAATCCTACATGCTTGGAATGAGTAGAGTTTTAGAACGATTTCAACCTTCAGACCCAATTTTGCCACAGGAAATTCTTGCAATGGAAAAATACTTCGACGAACATCTCACAGAATTATATGAAAAGTGTAAAAAATTTGAAGTTGAAACACTTATAGGCTCCTCCGGTTCTTTCGATAGCTTTGCAACAATGATAACTTATGAATACTATGCAACCCGAGTCTTGGAAAATATTACAAGTTTCAGAATCCCGTTAAACCAGTTTTATCATCTTCATTCGCAGTTTATTAGCACAACTTCAGAAGAAAGAAAAAAGATGAGGGGTCTTGAATTAATGCGTGTTGAAATGATTCATCTGGCTAGCATTTTTGTAAATCATTTGCTTCAAAAACTTCCAATTGAAAATTTAATTCAATCGGATTATTCTTTAAAAGAAGGTCTTATTTTGCAATCCTGCATCAGAAAATAGCCTAATATTTTCCACTTTTTCCACTTGAAATGGAAATGTTTGATAAATTATTAACCAAACAAACAGTATGACATGCAACAATTCCTGCTGTTTCGGTACGCAGACGGGAATTCCCCAAACTCACTTCTGTTATTCCTTTTTCTCTGCACAAATCAATTTCTTTTTGAGAAAAATCGCCTTCGGGACCTATTAATACAGTTGTTTGCTCATTTCTAATTTCTGACAAAGCTGTTTTTGTTCCATCGGCACAATGAGCAATATAGGTTACTGCACTATCTAATTGATTTACAAGTTTTTTAAAATCAGTCATTTCATTTAGCTTGGGCAAAAAGGCATTTATCGATTGTTTTGCTGCTGAAACAAGAATTTTTTCGAGTCTTTCAGGCTTTATTTGCTTTCTTTCGGAATGGTCGCAATAAATTGGTGTAATTTCATCTATTCCAATCTCGGTAGCCTTTTCTAAAAACCACTCAAAACGATCTATGTTTTTTGTAGGAGCAATTGCTATGTGAAGCCAATAATTTCTTTTGCCGTAATCTTGTACATTCGATAAGATTTCTAAAATACAGGCTTTTGGGGAATTTTCAGCAAGTTTAGCCAAATAGTAACCGCCTTCACCATCAATTAATTGTACAGTTTCTCCAATAGGCAGTCTAAGTGAACGGGCGCAATGTTTCGACTCTTCCTCGTTAAGTATATAAAAATTTCCGCTTAATTTTGGTGTGTAAAATACGTGCATTTTCTTAACTTTGATTGTTTTGCAAACCTATAAAAATTTTACGTCTATTTGCAAAATTTAACAAACTCAATTACAACAATATGAAAACCATAGGCTTGCTTTCCGATACACATACCTTTGTTGATGATAAGATTCTTAATTTTTTCAACAATTGCGATGAAATATGGCATGCAGGCGATATTGGAAATATTCAAACAGCAGATTTACTGGCAGCACATAAACCATTAAAAGCCGTTTACGGAAATATTGACGGACATGAAATTAGAAGAATTTACCCCGAACATTTACGATTTATTTGTGAAGGTCTTGATGTTTGGATAACTCATATTGGCGGTTATCCCGGAAGATACGACAGGGCTGTTTATTCAGAAATTCAAAGAAATCCGCCCGGATTATTTATTTCAGGTCATTCGCATATTTTAAAAGTAATTCACGATAATAAGCTAAACCTTTTGCATATAAACCCCGGAGCTGCAGGTAAATCGGGGCTTCATATGGTTAGAACTGCAGTTAGATTTCAAATTGAAAATGGTATTATTAAAAATTTGGAACTGCTTGAAATAAAACGTTAAAAAAAAGTCTTCATTATAAATAAATTACGAAGAATTTAATAATTTTGCTTTTACAAAAAACTTAAAAAATTCAACCATGAAAAAAATTCTATTCTTTAGTCTGTTTTTGTTTCTTTTTGCATGCAATGAAGAAAACAAAGAAGAATCCGGTAATGCAACTTTAGATAGTTTGAAAAATGAAAATGCTGCCCTAAAAGAGCAGGCGGCCCAAAAAGATGAGGTAATAAATGAATTTTTGACATCTTTTGATGAAATTCAGGAAAATCTGGCTTTAATTAAGGAAAAAGAATCGGTTATTACAATGCAAACAGATGGAGATATTGAGTTGGAACAATCTGCCAAAGACAGAATAAATGAAGATATTCAAACAATTTATGAGTTAATGATTGATAATAAGAAAAAGTTGAATAATCTTCAAAGCAAGCTAAAATCTGCAAACCTAAATATTGGAAAACTGGAATCAATGATTAAGGAATTGCAATTAATAGTTGAAAATAAGACAGTTGAAATTGATAATTTGCAAGACCAACTAGCTCACATGGACATAGTTGTTGAAAAACTTAGCACTGAACTGGCTAATATGGAAGAAGTAAACACAGCTCAGGAAGAAAAGATTGGAGAACAAACCCAAGAGTTAAATACAGCATATTACGTATACGGAACAGATAAGGAATTAAAAAACAATGAAGTAATTACAAAAGAAGGTGGTTTTATAGGTATTGGAAAAATAGAAAAAATGCGTGAAGATTTTAACAAAGATTATTTTACAAAAATAGACATAAGAGAATTAAAAGAAATTCCTCTTAACGCCAAGAAAGCCAGAGTAGTTACAACGCATCCGGCCAACTCCTATAAGTTTTGCTGCGACGATTCTTTCGATAAGCTTGTAATTTTAAATCATAAAGATTTTTGGTCAACATCAAAATATTTGGTAATTGTAATCGATTAAAAAACAAAGCGTTATGAAATTCTATATTTATCCAACAGCAATTCTATTATTTTTTCTTGTTTCCTGTGGTGAAACTGAAAAGAAAACTGAAAAGAAAACAGAGGAAAAAGCAGAGGCCATTTCCCTTGACCGAAATATAGCAGAAAAGGGTTTTCTGGAAGCGACTTTGCCATTTGTGGTTTTAAATTCTTATATTGAAATTGTTGAAAAGGCAGAAATTTCTCCTGAAGCTATTTCAGATTCTATTTTCTTGTTTTTCAATCCGGACTTAAATATATTATCCGGCGACAACTACTATCATGAGAACGTAAAGTTTGCTGAAACATCTGATGAAATTCAGAAAGAATTAATAGGAAATTTATTACTTGAAAACACAAAAGAATTTCCTGCAATAATAGATTCTTTGGAATATGACAAGCGATTTACACATTTAAAAGGAATGAGTAAGGAGGAGCTTACCGAAAATAAGGACAAATTTGCAAGTCTGGCCTATTTCAGAATTTCGCCGTTAAGTTTTACAAAAGACAATACCTTGGGAATATATTTCTTAACAATTAATTTTGCCGGTCATAATCGAGGTTATTTGGTATTTGGCGAATATACCGAAGAAGGTTGGAAGATTGGGGATTTGAAGATGGTTGTTGAGGGATGATAATTGTTTGATGGAGTGATAGTCTGATAGTCCCGAAAATGAAATTTTCGAGGATGCTCGGCTTTAGTTGGCATTTGATAGTCCACCTGAGCTACCACTTACGCTACCACCTAAGCTAAAGCTTCGGCGTCTGAAAAAAGCTTCGGCAGATAAATGTATAGTTTGTTCACCTGCAACCACGAAGTGGTTTTCCAATCATAGCCATGGGTTTCAACCCATGGGAATTAAAACAGAGAAGATAGTTTGATGGTTCACCCAAAGGTGAAGCTACGGAAGATAAATCTGATAGTTTGGACAATGGGGCTTTGAAAGGTGGTTTCGACTTCGCTCAACCATAGAAGGTGTGTTAGTGCTTACCGGGAAGTTGAAAGTAAACATGAATAGAAAGCCAAAACTAGTTTTGATTGAATATTAAGTAATACCATATTGACAGAAACTGCCCAAAAGCCAAAGAATAATAGTCTTTAACCATTATACCACAACATTTTATCAACAATTTATTAATTTTTATCAAAAACCTATTCTGTCATTTTTTATCAATGAAAAATGGAGATTATGGAAACAAACAAATTTGTATAGTGCTAGCTATCAATTTAATACATTTTTGCAATTTTTCTAAACCCTGCTAATTTTTATCTGTTTTTGTGTATAAAATATATTCTTGTTGTAAAAGAAGCAACCATTAATGTAAAATATACGTCAAATAGGTGTTAATATATAGGAAATAATACCTATATTTATGGTCGAATGATTAGGTAGTACTACCTAGTTAATTTGAAAGCAACCGAAATTGAATTATTATTTAAACCACTTATTATGAAAAAACTGCTTTTTTCAATAATTATCTTGTTCTGGATAAACGGAATACAGGCTCAAGTTTCTGCAATTAAAGTTGATGCCTCCAAGGTTTATGAAAAAGGAACACGAA
This sequence comes from Bacteroidales bacterium, assembly GCA_016936815.1. Taxonomy (GTDB): domain Bacteria; phylum Bacteroidota; class Bacteroidia; order Bacteroidales; family GWF2-38-335; genus GWF2-38-335. The sequence goes on along the minus strand of JAFGXD010000096.1, from coordinate 23,485 downwards.
CTACTTATATGACTTTAAGCTCGGCGGTTGATATGCAGTCTGCCAAGTTAATAGGAGCAAAAATGGAAGGCTATGAGAAAATTCATAGGTTTTCATATTACACTAATAAAGACTTTAGTAAAATCATGTTTACTGCAGATGTTTCTTTAACTGACGATGATATTATTAAAATTCTAAATAGAGAATTGGCTGCAATACCGGAAGTTATTAAAACGGAAACAGAAGAACAAACTCCAAAGAAGGAGATTAAAAAAATAGAAAAAATTGATGTAAATAGGATTGAAATAAAACAGCTTAAACAAGAAAGACAACAATAGGCCAAATAATATAAAGCTTTAGATATGAAAAAGATATTGTTAATAATTTTACTCTGGTTAGTTGGTGGATTTATTTATTCGCAAACTTACACGATGAGCAACACCTCTGTTACCACATGTAGTGGGACTTTTTATGATTCTGGGGGCTCATCAGGTACGTACAATAACAATGAGGATTTTACTAAAACCTTTACACCCTCAACTGCGGGTAATATGTTAGAATTTGTATTTACTTCATTTTCAACTGAGTCAGGATGTGATTATTTATATATTTATGATGGTCCAACAACTGCCTCTCCACTTATTGGCACTTATAGTGGAACTTCAAGCCCGGGAATTATTACCGCCACAAACACGGGACAATTAACTTTTAGATTTACTTCAGATTACTCCCTTGTTTATGCGGGGTGGAATGCTGCAATATCTTGTGTTGCGCCACCAACCTATTATCCGATTAGTAATACTGCAATAACCACATGTAGTGGCATTTTTACTGATAATGGTAATATTGGTTCAAATTACAATGGATCAGACTATACTCAAACATATACTCCTGGAACATCGGGTCAAAGTCTGCAATTTACTTTCACAACTTGGGCAATTGGTGATGCAGATGATTACTTAAGAATCTACGATGGCCCAAATACTAGTTCAACTTTAATTGGAACATTTAACGCAGCAACAGGTTCACCTGGAACAATCACCGCAACTAACGGATCTGGTCAATTAACATTTGTTTGGGTGTCTGATAATAATGGATTTGGAGCTGGTTGGGCGGCTAATATTGCATGCGTTGCACCTCCCGGAGCAGGAGAGAATTGTACAAATGCTCAAGATTTGTCCACAATGACTAGTCCATATTCTGGAACAACAACGGGGTATGCAGATGATATTAGTGCTTGTTGGACAGGTGCTGCAGACAGGATTTTCTTTATTGAGGTGCCGAATTGCTATTCAGTTGATATTTGGCAATCTTCAAATACATTTGACTCTTATCATTATATGGGATATGGCTCAACATGTCCGGGTGCTACTCAGCTCTATTGCACGGATACAGACCTTCAGCATAATACTTGGACAAATACAACTGGATCTACTCAAACAGTTTGGTTTGTAGTTGATGGTTATTATAGTTCTTCAGAAGGTGATTTTGTTCTCAATTGGACTTTGACAGCAGCAGCAACATTATCCGCACCAACCACCGCAACTCATACCCCAAGTGGAACTCAGATAATATGGGATTGGAATAGTGTTACCGGTGCTACTGGATATAAATGGAATACTGTAAATAATTATGCCACGGCTACAGATTTGGGCAATGTTTCTACTGTTACACAAACAGGCTTGACTTGTGGTTCAACTTATACAATATATGTGTGGGCTTATAATTCTTGTGGGAATTCTGTTTCAACAACATTAACCTCTACACTCGCTTGTGCAACGACAAATGATTTGTGTGCGGATGCAATTACCGTTTCATGTGGTGGGAGCTATATAGGTAATACTAATACAGCTACTACAACGGGTGCCCCAGCAACATGTGGCACTAGTATTGGCGCTCCTGGTGTTTGGTATGTTTTTGAAGGTAACGGTAATGTTGTAACCTTCGATTTGTGTGCTTCTTCTTATGATACAAAAGTTAGTGTTTATGAAGGCTCCTGTGGTTCCTTAACTTGTGTTGGAGGTAATGATGATGGTACAAATTGTTCAGGAACTCAATCTGAATTTGAGTTTATTTCCGAATCAGGAACAGATTATTACATTTATGTTAATGGGTATTTAGGTTCAACAGGAAATTATGTAATGGATGTTAACTGTATTTCATGCGAAACCCCTGGAACTCCTTCGTCCTTATCTGTTTCCGACTTATCATCCTCCGCAGCAACAATTTATTGGTCCGCCGGAAGTCCAGTCGGAAGTGCTACAGTTACTTATTATTGGGAAGTTTTTGATTCCGGAGATGTTTTAATAACCTCAGGGAATACAACCAATACAACTGCTTCAGTTTCCGGATTATTAGGAGGAACAGATTATTATTTTACTGTTTATGCAGAAACTGATTGCAATAACTCCCAATCAGCTGAAGCTACAAGTAGTACATTTACTACATTGCCGTGTGTTACACCTGGAACCCCAACCTCATTATCTAGTTCTGATTTACTTACATCAAGCGCTACTATTTCATGGTCAGAAGGAACCCCATCTGGTTCCTCAAATGTTACATTTTATTGGGCGGTTTACACCTCATTAAATGTTCTGGAAACTTCAGGAAGTACTTCGGGAACTTCAGTGGTAGTGAATGGTTTGGACTGTGAGACCTCTTATTATTTTACTGTTTACGCTAAGACAAGTTGTGATAATACTCAATCTGCCACAGCAACCAGCAGTACTTTCTCAACTTTGGATTGTAGCTTATTGCCCCCTACAAGTTGCAATTGGATTCTGGCTTTAACGGATGATGGCGGTGATGGTTGGGATAATAGTGATGTCCAAATAATAGTTAATGGCGTGACTTTAGGTTATGCATGGATGGAAGCCGCAGATGGTGCAGGACCTATTTTTTTTAATATTCCTATTGACTTAGACGATGGAGATGACATAAGTATTGTATATTCTACATCAGGGACTGATTATGCTGATGAGAATTTCTATTTATTTGATTCTGATGGATACTTATATGATTTTGCTAATGGAGATGATTGGTCACCAAGTATTTATGTTTATACTGCCTATTGTTCAATTACTCCAAACCAAATTGACGGTTCTTGTGGTAATAGTACCGCTTTTTGTAATGAAGATGGGTATCTGTTTCCGGCTTCAGTTGATGTAGATGGATATGGTGAAGTTGGATGTCTGGGCTCTACACCAAACCCCGCTTGGTATTACATGGAAATTGATGAGTCGGGTGATTTAGTAATTGAAATCTCATCAAACGATGGTTATAGTGGTAATGACGTAGATTTTATTGCTTGGGGTCCATATAACTCATTAGAGGAAGCTTGTGGAAACATACCTATGACGCCATGTGATTATTGTCCGAATAATACATATGATCCATCTTATTACCCTGTTTTGGATATTGTAGATTGTAGTTATGATGCTGCCTCAATTGAGACAGTAACAATAAATGGTACACAATCAGGCGAGATTTATGTCTTACTTATTACTAACTTTTCAAATGATGTTACTGATATTGAATTCTCTCAAACTTCAGGTGATGCAACAACCAACTGCGGAATTGTAGCCCCACCAATAAATAACAATGGTCCAATTTGTATGGGTGGAACTTTAGAACTTTCTCCTACTTATCCTGTAAGCGGGGCGACTTACAGTTGGACAGGTCCGGGAAGTTGGACTTCTTCAATAGAAAATCCGACAATTTCTAATGTTACTCAGGCGCATGCAGGGGATTATTCTCTGATTATTAGTGCAAGCGGATATACTAGTGATGAGGTTACAACAACTGTTGTGGTTGTTACCCCCGATATTACCGGTTTAGTTGCAGGTGATTATGTGTGGTCTGGACTTAACACTACTAACTGGCTTACTGCCTCTAACTGGCTAGAATATGCAGGAGCAGGAAATTTCGACTTTGCTTCTGTTGTGCCTACTACTGCCGATAATGTGTATATTAGAGATTATGGAACTTGTGTTACAAATATTGCTACTATTGGCGCTTCTTCTACAGGAAATTGTAAGAGCTTGATTAATGAATCAAACTTTATTATGGGAACCAACTCTACATTAAATGTATATGGCAATTGGACAAATACCGGAACCTTTACTGCCGGAACGGGTACTGTCTTATTTAGGGGTGGTTTGATACAAGATATTTTAACCGGCGGAGATCCATTTTATAATCTAACTATTAATAAAACAGGAAATTATGCAATTCTTAACGATGATGCCATTATTCAAGGTAACTTAACTACCAATACTAATAGTATATTAAATGTTGATAACCGATATGTAACTCTGGGTGGAAATATGAGTCTGGCAGCTAGTACTACATATACCGGTGTTGGAACAGGAACTCTAGAATTTAACGGAACTGCAAATCAAAATTATAGCACAGGAACAAATCTTACTCTTAACAATGTAGTAATTAACAATTCAGGTGCAGGAATTACTTTATCAAGTAATTTAATTTCGGGCACAGGCGGAATAATGACTTTTACTAATGGTATTGTTAATGCAGGAGTTCTTATGGTTAGTGTTACAAATACAGGAACTACCGGAGTTAATCAGGGTAACACAAACTCCTACGTAAACGGAACAATGAGAAGATATATTTCTACAAACGGAATATATTACATGCCTATTGGAAATGCCACAAGATACACTCTGGCAGAATTATCAAACACAGGTCTTACAGGAGTAAGTTATGTTGATGCTAAGTTTTTGGGAACGTTTACAAATTCCGGTTCTTTTTCTGCTTTAGCTGTTGATGCCGGAACTCCTTATTCCTCTTTGGCTTCAGAAGGTATATGGCAAATTGATCCCGACAATCAACCTACCGGAGGAACTTATGATATTAAACTTACCTTCGATGATGGTTTGGGATACGATGGAGGAGGAACACCTCTTGGCAACGGTTTTGTTAATATTATAGATTACCAATTTGGAGTTTTGAAAAGAACTTCTTCATCATCTTCCGCAGCAGATTGGGCCGGCGAATCTATTGGAACCCTTCCTGCGACAGACGGCAGACTTAGATCCGATGGATATGCAAGAAGAAACGGTCTTGTCTCTTTTTCACAATTTGGAATTGGTATTTCAGATTTTGTTCTTCCAATTGAACTTCTTAGCTTCAATGGAACTTGCTACAACGACCATATTCTTTTGAAATGGAAAACAGCCTCAGAAATTAATAACGATTTCTTTACTGTTGAAAGAAGTAGCGATGGTAATATTTGGCTTGATATTGCAACTGTAACCGGTGCAGGTAACTCCGATGAGGTTCTGGAATATTCGGCAAAAGACATGGATATTAAAGAATTTAGCGGCCCGATTTACTACAGATTGAGACAAACTGATTACGATGGTACAAATGCTGTTTCCAAAACTATTGTTATGGACTGCTATTCACTAGATCAGTCGGCTGTTCTGTTTATTTCAACCGGCTTAGACAGCGATAAGATTATTGTTTCCTTTAATGGTGCAGAAGGCAAAACATTTACTATTTCGGTTGTAGATATGCTTGGAAGAAAATTATTTGCCAACCAATTGGTTGTTTCTGAACCGGGAGAGCAAATTAAAATCGATAAATCGCAATTCAGCTCCGGATTGTACAATATTGTAATTCAGTCGGAAACAACATTAATTACAAAACAAATTGTAATACCTAATTAATTAGTTTAAAACATTTTTAATGAATATAAACCACGGTACTAAAATGCCGTGGTTTTTTTGTTTTAGCAATGGGCTTAATCATATAAACCCCGGGCGTTGCCTCGGGGCTATGTTGAGTCAGCCTTTCAGGCTGTGGGGGAGGATGTTTTTCAGTGTTTTTGCAGTGGCTATTATTATGGGTTTTTATTTAAAAGCAAATTAGTTAAAAACTTCGTTGATAATTATAAACCTTGCTAAGAAATTGATGTGGTTTTTGTGTGTATTTTTGAAGAAATTCAAAATTTTTAACCTATGGCTAAATTGAAAAAAGTATTCGTTATTGACACTAATGTTCTGCTACACGACTATAAATGCATTTACGCATTTCAAAATAATGACATTGTAATTCCAATTGTGGTGTTGGAAGAACTAGATCATTTTAAGAAAGGTTCAGACTTAATTAATATGCACGCAAGGGAGTTTACAAGAGAACTTGATAAACTTACAGGCGATAAAATACTTGAAGATGGAATTCCTTTAGGTAAAGGTCTTGGAAAATTGTTTATAGAAACAGGAAAGGCATTTTCTGAAAAAGTTTTGCAATCGTTCCCGGAAAAAACCCCCGACCATAGAATATTGTCTATTGTAGATTATTTAAATATTACCAAAAATGCACAACAACCTGTTATTCTAATTACAAAAGACATTAATCTAAGAATGAAAGCTAAATCTCTGGGCTATTTGGCTCAGGATTACGAATCGGATAAGGTTAGAAATATTGATGAATTGCATAAAGGCTTTCAGACAATTGAGGATGTAGATCCGGTTTTAATAAACAAAATGTATGAAGATTATCATGGTATTCCTGTTGATGATTTTGATTTCAAATTTGAACCTTTTGCACATGAGTATTTTATTTTGAAATCTCCAAAATCCAGTGCTCTTGCTCATTACGACCCAAATGAAAAAATGATTAACAGAGTAGAAAAACTTCCTGCCTACGGAATTGAACCAAGAAACGCAGAACAAACTTTTGCCATAGATGCTCTTATTCGTCCCGAGGTTCAGTTAATAGCCCTTACAGGAAAAGCAGGAACGGGAAAAACTCTATTGGCTTTGGCTGCAGCTCTTTTCCAAAGAAAAAGATATCATCAGATTTTTCTGGCAAGACCAATTGTTCCACTTGCCAACAGAGATTTAGGTTTCTTACCCGGCGATGTAAAGGAGAAAATAGGACCTTACATGCAACCATTGTTCGATAACCTTTCAGTTATTAAAAACAAATTTAAACCGCAATCAAGCGAGTTCATGAAAATAGAAGAAATGCAAAAGACTGAAAAACTGGTTATTACGCCACTAGCTTATATTAGGGGCAGAAGTCTTTCAAATATTTTCTTTATTGTTGATGAGGCCCAAAATCTAACTCCGCATGAGGTAAAAACAATTATTACCAGAGCAGGGGAGGGGACCAAAATGATTTTTACAGGAGATATTCAACAAATTGATTCGCCTTATTTGGATGCTAAATCTAACGGACTTACCTATCTTACCGACAAAATGAAAGGTCAGGATATTTTTGCACATGTAAATTTGGTTAAGGGAGAAAGAAGCTATTTGGCCGAACTAGCCTCTAATTTGTTGTAAAATAAGCGATTATCCCTTAGCAAAACTTCTTTCTTTAAACCATTCTTTACATCTGTCGAAATCGTCGAATACTTTTTCTTCCGGAACCATGCCGGGAATAATGTTAATTCCGCGCAGCATGTACATAGGTTGGGGTTGAATCATGGTAAAAACTATCTTAATTCCTTTACTATGCAATTCGTGAATGTATGATTCCATGGCATATAAACCGGATTGGTCTATGTACGGAACTTTCTTCATTCTAATTACAACAACTTTTACATTTTCGGGTAAATATGAGGTCATTTGCTGAAATTTGCTTACAGAACCAAAAAATATTGGCCCGTTAAGGTGTTGAATAAAAACCTCTTCTTTCATTCCCGGCGGCACATCACATTCGTCATCCCATGGAAGTTCGTGGTCTTTATGGGAGATTGAAGTTACCTCAGTTCCTGTATCAACTAAATCGCTGGCTTTTTTCATAAATAATACAGAAGCTATTATCATTCCCAAACCAACAGCTTGAAGCAAATCAACGAACACGGTCATCAAAAGAACTATTATCATTATTACTGCATCTGCTTTGGGAATATGCAAAATGTCTTTTAATCCCTTTTTATCGATTATGCTTATTCCAACGGTAATTAGAACTCCTGCAAGAACAGAAAGTGGTATTGCCGAGACGTATCTGCCTAATCCTAACATTATTACTAGTAACAAAACTCCATGAATTGCTCCGGAAAGCTGGGTTCTTCCTCCTGTTCTTACGTTTACAACAGTTCTCATTGTTGCACCGGCTCCGGGAATTCCACCAAATAAAGCTGCTACTGCATTTCCCATACCCTGACCAATAAGTTCTTTATTGCTATCATGTTTGGTTTTAGTAATATTATCGGCTACAACTGAAGTAAGCAAAGAGTCTATTGCACCAAGACCTGCCAATGTTATTGCCGGCATAATCATTAGTCCAATCATTTCAATATTTAATCCGGCAAATGCTGTTCCTGTAAATTCGGGGAAACCTGCAGGAATACTTCCAATAATTGGCACTTCAATATTACCAAATGCTGCCAAAAGAGTCATTGCCAATAAAGCAACTAATGTTCCCGGAATTTTTTTACTTATATAAGGAAAGATGTAAATAATAACTATTGTTCCCAAACCAAGTAAAAGTGAACTGTAATTCATTTCAGCCACAGGTTTTTGAATATTATAAATTACATCTGTTATTGCATTTGGTGAAACATGACCCATAAACGGATACAACTGAAGCAGAATAATTATTACTCCAATTCCACTCATAAACCCCGAAATAACAGGGTAGGGGATAAATTTTATATAATTCCCGATTTTTATTATTCCAAACATTATTTGAAAAATTCCTGTTAAAAAGAATGTTCCAATAACTATAACAAAACCCTGTTCCAAACTTCCTGCAGAGGAAACAGCCAGGCCAACAATACTGGCAGAAACAACAGTCATTGGCCCTGTGGGTCCGGAAATTTGCGATGGTGTTCCTCCAAAAAGTGCCGCAATAATTCCCAAAAATATTGCCCCGTAGATACCTGCGCTGGCACCAAGTCCCGATTGCACCCCAAAAGCAAGGGCAAGTGGCAAGGCAACAATACCTGCTGTTATCCCTCCAAAAGTGTCACCTTTTAGGTTTGAAAAGCTGATTTTTGGTAGAAAATTTTTCATGGTTTCAATTTTTTTCATTTATAACAATAAGGAATTTGCTTCCGGTATTTTTCCGGAAAAACGAATAAAATATGAAGTGTAAATTACGTTATTAGCGACTTTATCTGCTCTTCAAGAGCTTTAATTTTTAGCTCGGCATCAGACTTTTTCTTTTGTTCCATTTCAACAACCTTTGCAGGCGCATTGCTAACAAAATTCTGATTATCAAGCTTTTTACTTACAGAAAGACAAAAGCCTTTTGTATATTCAAGCTCTTCTCTAAGTTTTTTGAGTTCTTCTTCAACGTCAATTTTGTCGCCCAGGGGAATAAAAAATTCAACTGTTTTTGCCATAAAAGATGAGGCTCCTTCCAGTTTTTCATTAACCTCCTTAATTTCAGAAAGATTACCCAGTTTTTCTATTACAGAATTATAATCTTCAAAATAATCGCGGCTTCTAACAAAATTTAGTTCAAGTTGTTCCTTAAGAGGAATATTTTTTTCCTTTCTAATATTTCTAATGCTTGAAATTATTTCTTTGGCGGCCTCAAACTTTTCAATTTTTATTGAGTCATTCTTGCCCGAAAACACCGGCATGGCAGAAATCATTAAACTTTCTCCATCTTTTCTTTCGTACAAATATTGCCAAATTTCTTCAGTAATAAAAGGCATAAAAGGATGCAGCAATCTAACAAGTTTATCGAAAAATTCTATTGTTGAATCAATAGTTTTTTTGTCAATAGGCTGTTGGTAGGCAGGTTTAATCATTTCCAAATACCATGCAGAAAACTCGTCCCAGAAAAGTTTGTAAACGGTCATTAACGCTTCCGAAAGTCTATATTGCTCGTATTGTTCGTTTAAAACTCCTATTGTTTCATTCAGCTTAGCATCAAACCATTCTACAGCTTGTTTCGAAGCTAAAGGCTGTTCAATATTCTCATCAATTTCCCAGGTTTTTACCAAACGAAAGGCATTCCAAATTTTGTTTCCGAAGTTTCTTCCTTGTTCGGTCATACTTTCATCGAAAAGTAAATCGCCACCGGCAGGAGAGCAAAACAGCATACCAACTCTAACACCATCGGCTCCGTAAATCTTCATTAATTCTATTGGGTCGGGTGAATTTCCTAACGATTTCGACATTTTTCGTCTTTGCTTATCTCTAACTATTCCTGTTAGGTAAACATTTTCAAAAGGTTTGTCGCCGGCATATTCGTAACCTGCAATAATCATTCTTGCAACCCAGAAGAAGAGAATTTCCGGAGCAGTTACCAAATCGTTGGTAGGATAATAATATTTGAAATCGGGATTCTCAGGATTTCTTATTCCATCGAAAACAGAAATTGGCCATAACCACGATGAAAACCAAGTATCTAAAACATCCTCGTCTTGTTTTACCTGCTCTTCATTTAAGCTAAGATTATATTTTTCTTTAGCCTTAAGAACGGCTTCCGCAGCGGTTTTAGCAACAACATATTGTCCGTTGGGTAAATGCCAAGCCGGAATTCTGTGTCCCCACCACAACTGACGAGAAATGCACCAGTCTTTAACATTTTCCATCCAGTGGTTATAAGTATTCTTATATTTTGAAGGAAAAAGTTTAATAGTATCGTTCATCACATTTTCCAGTGCAGGCTTGGAAAGTTCTTCCATTTTTAGAAACCACTGAAGCGAGAGTTTTGGTTCAATAACTGAATTGGTTCTTTCGGAGCGACCAACCTTATTCATGTAATCTTCACTTTTTACAAGGCATTGAAGTTCTTCCAACAGTTTAACAGACGATTTTCTTGCAACAAATCTATCTTCGCCAACAAAAAGACTCGCTTTTTCGCTTAAAGTTCCGTTATCGTTAAAAATATCTATTGATGGCAAATTATGACGTATACCTATTTCGTAATCGTTAATATCGTGAGCAGGAGTAATTTTTAGAGCTCCGGTTCCGAATTCCATATCAACATATTCGTCGGTTATTAAAGGAACAACGCGGTTTACCATTGGAACAACAACATTTTTTCCATGAAACTTTGTAAACCTTTGGTCGTTGGGGTTTACACAAACAGCTGTATCGCCGAGAATAGTTTCCGGGCGGGTTGTTGCAACAGTAATAAAATCTTCACTACCTTCAACCTTATATTTAACGTAGTAAAGTTTAGAATTTTCTTCGGTATAAATAACTTCCTCATCCGAAACGGCGGTTTTAGCCTGCGGATCCCAGTTCACCATTCTTATACCTCTGTAAATCAGACCTTTTTCATACAAATCTATAAAAACATCAAGAACCGATTCGGAGAGTATTTCGTCCATTGTAAAGGCAGTTCTGTCCCAGTCGCAAGAAGCACCAAGTTTTTTAAGTTGTTCAAGAATAATTCCTCCGTGTTTTTCTTTCCATTCCCAGGCGTGGTTAAGAAATTCTTCTCTTGTAAGAGTATTTTTATCAATTCCTTCATCTTTAAGTTTAGCAACAACCTTAGCTTCAGTGGCAATAGAGGCATGGTCGGTTCCGGGAACCCAAAGAGTATTTTTTCCCAACATACGAGCACGACGTACCAAAACATCCTGAATAGTATTATTAAGCATGTGCCCCATGTGAAGAACGCCGGTAACATTTGGAGGAGGAATAACAATGCAGAATTTCTCGGGGTTATTGTCAGCTTTAGCCTTAAAAAACCCGTTTTTCATCCAGTAATCGTACCATTTATCCTCAGTTTGAGCCGGATCGTATTTTGAAGGAATATCCATTGTAAAATTTTTAATAATGTGCAAAAGTAATTATTTTCGTTGAGGTTGATGATTATGGGGGTTATTTTTTTTATCCCAAACCCATCCATTGTGTCATCATTAACCGCAATAGAAATTATCATTTTTCCATTTTTTTGGGTTGTCTAATATGTATTTTTTAATACGGTGTAGACTGTCATCATCTCGAATAATATGGTCGTAAAATTTTGGTTGCCATGCAAAAATGTACCCCAATCGATTTACATGTTTTGTTACCGCAGATTTGTATCCACCAATAATCGATGAAATTGTATTTTTTCCCTGATTTTGAAAACGTTGTTGACCGATGGATTGGGATTGGGGTTGGGGTTGTTGTAGAGACAAGGCATGCCTTGTCTCTACAACAACGTTATCCATCAAATCATCATTTTCAATTGTAATTATCCCGTGAATATGGTTTGGCATTACCACAAATTCGTCGATTTTAATTTTTTTTGCATGGTTTTTTATTTCATACCACAAAATATTTGCAATAACCCCAATATTTGACAATTGCATTTTTCCTTCAATTATTTCGCCAAAATAATGTTCCCTGTTTTTTGTGCAGATTGTTATAAAATATTGTCCATTCCACCCATAGTTCCAATTTTGCAACCTGCATGATTCAATGCGATATTTATTTTTATATTTTTCTGCCATTTATTTTTTCTCCATTTTATTTTATGCCTTTATGCTCCATTTGCTAAAATTCAGAATTGTATCCCAATTTTAAATTATTTATGTAAATCTATTGAATCATTGCATCAAAGTAATAATATTCAATTGTTCTTTCAACATTTTGTTTATTCATTCTTATAACCTCTTATTTAGCTTTTTATAAATTGCAATTTTTGAAATTTTATTAGATGAAACTTCATAAACATACAACAAATCAAAAACTAGTTACAAAGATATATATTATATTCATAATAAATATTTTTAGAAATTGATTTTGTGCATCCTTGAGGAGGTTTTATTATTGCGAAATCTGTTAACCGCAATAGAAATTATAATTTTTTCAAGAAAATCCCATCATTTAGGTATTAGTATAAAAAAGATGTAAATTTGTTTCTTTTAAACTATGGAAATAAGCAGAATATTCGACTTAACCGAAAGATACCGAGTTCTTTACCCAAATAAAGAAATTGCACTTGGGGGAAAAAATGAAGGCAAATGGTATCATTTTTCTACTTCTCAATATCTTGAATTAATAGATTGTTTCTCAGCAGGTTTGCTAAGTTTAGGGTTACAGCCGGGAACAAAAATTGCCAGCGTTTTTCTTAATAATCGTCCCGAATGGAATATTTTCGACATTGGTATGATGCAGGCAGGAATGATACATGTGCCTGTTTATCCAACTATTAGCGATCAGGAACATAGATATATTTTAGAACATTCCGACGCCGAAGTGCTGATAGTTTCCGATAAATCTACTTTAAAAAAATTATCTCCTATTGCTTCCGAAATTCCCAAAATAAAGTTAATTGTTTCGCTAAACGAGATAGAGGGAGTGAAAAACTGGCAAGAAATAATTTCTTTGGGAAGAGAAAATATTGAGAGTAAAAAAGCTGAAATTCAACAAATTAGAAATTCAATAAAGCCTGATGATTTAGCTACAATTATTTACACTTCGGGAACTACAGGAAACCCAAAGGGAGTGATGCTTTCACACAAAAATCTTGTTAGCAATTTTATACCAAGTTCTGAACTACTTCCAATTGATAATAACCATAAGGTTTTAAGCTTCTTGCCACTTTGTCATGTTTACGAAAGAATGATGAATTACGCTTTTCAATATAGGGGAATTGCAGTTTATTATGCCGAAAATCTTGGAACTATTGCCGACGACCTAAAAGCTGTTAAGCCTCATGGTTTTAACACAGTTCCTCGTCTGCTCGAAAGGTTTTACGATAGAATTATTGCCAAAGGAAAGGATTTGAAAGGATACAAAAGATTTATGTTTTTCTGGGCGGTAAGACTTGGACTAAAATACAAAATTAATAAAGGAAACGGTTGGTTTTACGAATTCAAACTTAAAATAGCAAGAAAGCTTATTTTCTCTAAATGGCATCAGGCAATGGGAGGAAACCTTAAGGTTGTTGTTTCGGGAGGAGCCGCTTTACAACCCAGATTAGAAAGGATTTTTTGGGCTGCCGGAATTCCTGTTTTAGAAGGATACGGTCTTACAGAAACTTCTCCGGTAATAGCAGTTAATAATTTTAAACCCGGAAATCTTAAATTTGGAACCGTGGGACCTGCTTTGCAAAATGTTGAAATTAAGATAGATGAAGATGGGGAAATTTTAACAAGAGGACCTCATATTATGCTTGGTTATTATAAAGATTCTGTAGCAACAACAGAGGTAATTGATTCGGAAGGCTGGTTTCATACGGGCGATATTGGCCGAATTGAGGATGACATTTTTCTTAAAATTACGGATAGGAAAAAGTCAATTTTTAAAAATTCAGCAGGAAAATATATTGCTCCACAAATTATTGAAAATAAGCTTAAAGAATCCGATATTATTGAGCAGGCAATGGTTGTTGGGGAGTCCGAAAAATTTGTCTCCGCCCTTATTTCACCAAACTTTAATTATTTACACTTTTTTGCAGGAAAGCACAAAATTCATTTTCGCGACAATCAGGAATTAATAAAAGACCCAGTTATTCTAAAAAAATACCAAGAAGAAATAGCCAAAATAAACAAAGGTCTTGGTCAGGTTGAACAGATTAAGAGATTTCGTCTTGTTTGTGAAGAATGGACTCCTGTTACAGGTGAGCTTTCTCCAACATTAAAATTGAAAAGGAATATTTTATACAAAAAATACGACCATATTCTAAGAGAAATATATAGTTATGGGGGAAATGAGGAGAATAGAGCTAAGAAGGAATAAATTAATTGTATTAAAAATGTTAGTCTTAGCTTCCATACTTTAACTTGCTATTTGTCAAAATTTATAACCTTTCATCTAATTCCAACTCCAAAAAATTGTTCAATTCGTCATTAATTGTTGCATAAAGAAATACATTTTAAGTATTGATAGACTTTTTTCTCATTTTTGACTTATTAACTGAAAACTAGATTATTAGTTTTAACCTAAGCTAATATGTCGAAATGAAAAATAGCATTTACTATGAAAAACTTAAGCAACAAAACTTTTTCAAAACGAATTTACAAGTTTGCGATAGCGATATTATTGTTTGTTCTACCGACAAGTTTAAATTCACAATGCAACCACACAATTAGCTTTTTCGATACTTTTGGCGATGGCTGGAATGGCTGTTCTGTAACTGTATCAGTAAACGGTAGCCCTGTTTATACAAATATTACACTTGCAGCAGGTAGCGGACCCGAAAATTTTTCTTTTGCAGTAAATCATGGAGATGCGATTTCAGTATTTTTTTCTGCAGGAAGTTACCCAGGAGAATGCTATTTTGATATTTCAAACGATAATGGCTATTTGTTGCTTAATGATTATTACCCTAATACATCAGGGAACTGGAATGGTTCAGCAGATTGTAACTCAACGACAGGCATTACATATTGTACTTCAAATGCCACAAGCTCATCTGATTCGGAAATTGATTTCGTTGGCCTTTCGGGGAATTCTGTAAATATTTCGAACAATACTGCAGGATTTTGTGCCACGTATTCAGATTTTACCGGTTTATCTGCTGCTGATTTATCTATAGGCAGCACATATTCATTAACCGTTACAGCAGGGACTTGCGGTGATGATTATAGCAAATCTATTAGTGCATTTATAGACTGGAATCAGGATGGCGATTTTGACGACTCAAATGAATCAATTGGTTTTGATGGACCAATTGCCGGAACCGGAAGTTATTCATTTTCTTTTACTGTTCCCGCAGGCGCAACAAGTGGCACAACCAGATTGAGAGTTGTTTTGCAGGAAAATCTTACCCCTTCTTCAATTTTAGCCTGTGGCACTTACACTTATGGAGAAACTGAAGATTATTCCATATCAGTTGAAAATGCAGTTAACATGTCTTTTGTTTCTTGCACTTCATCACAAATTAATACCGGAGATGTTTCGATTGGCTCTATAAATGAAGAGATAATTAGGATTGAGATTGTTACTTCAGGGAATCTTTCACCTCTTTCAGTAAGTGAATTGAGACTTAGAACCGATGGCTGCGACGATTATTCAGTTGATATTGCCGATGCCAAAATATGGTATACCGGTACAAACCCAACATTCAATGTAACAGGTCAGTTTGGTTCTACAGTAGTTGCTCCAACTGCTCCCGGAACAAATATGGTATTTTCAGGAAGTCAGACTCTAGCAACGGGAACCAATTATTTCTGGCTAACATATTCAATTCCGGTTGGAGCCACAGATGGCAACTACATAGATGGGAAATTTCAGTCAGTGGTAATTAACGGAAGCACCTATAATCCCACAATTTCAGAACCTGCCGGCGAAAGAATGATAATTGACGGTTGCTATCATACTCTAAATCTGTTCGATTCGGGTGGAAACGGTTGGGAAGGCGGAACAATTACAGTAAAAGTAAATGGCAGCAATGTTCTAACAAATCAAACTCTTGCAGCAGGAAGTTCTTCAACAATAACATTTGTTGCAAAAACAAACGATGTAATTGAAACATTTTACACAGCCGGGGCAAACTCAGCTCAAAACAGATTTCTTATTACCAATCCAAATGGAGCTTATATTCTTTCTTCCGGAGACGACAATCAAACGCCGGTAAACACTACAGGAACAGCCGATTGCGAAGCCATTATGGAATTTTCAGTAAATGGAACCTCATATCAATCGGGAACTTCTTGTTACATAATTACAGAGAATCTGGAAGACCAGAGCGGGTCGGTATGGTCGAATTTTAAAGTTGATTTAACAAACGACTTTTCCATTGCTTTCGATATTTTTCTAGGAGATGAATCGGGTAGCGAAGGAGCCGATGGTGCTGTATTTTGCTTGCAAGGCGATTGTGCCTCTGCAGGTGGAGCAGGCGGTTCGATGGGCTATGGCGGAATAAATGGTTCTGTGGCTGTTGAATTCGACACATACAGAAACTACGATGAAAATGGTGATCCATTTGACGGAGAAGATCATCTGGCAATTATTAGTAACGGAAATGTTAATCATTGGGCAGCCACAAATCTCGCTGGTCCTGCCGCAGTTAGCGAACTGGAAGACAACGATTGGCATAGTGCAGTAGTTTCTTGGAATAATGCAAGCTCAACCCTTTCTGTTAGTTTTGATGGAACTCCCTTATTATCATATTCCGGAGATATAATTAACGATATTTTTGCAGGTAATACACAAGTTTTTTGGGGTTTTACAGCAGGTACGGGATTGTATTACAATCGTCAGGAAGTTTGCGTTACTTCATACCCTCAGAATTCGACCCAAATTAGCGATACAACAATTTGCGATGGTTGCTCGCTTGGTGTAGCCGTTTCAACAGGAGCTTCTTCATATTCATGGACACCGGATGATGGATCTATTTCGAACCCAAATATTTACAACCCTGTTCTTACACCGGATGTAAGCACCGAATACACAGTGGAAATTATTGATGCTTGTGGAAATGTTTTAACTGACCGATTTACAGTTAATGTAGGATTTTTACCGGTTGAATTTATGAGCTTTTCAGGCAATTGTAATAATGGAAATATGGAATTGGACTGGGTAACAGCCTCAGAAATAAATAACGATTATTTTGATATTCTAAAATCTTTAGATGGTAAAAACTGGAACTCAATAGGACGAATAGCCGGTGCAGGAAACAGCTCTGAATCTATAAGATACAGATTTACAGATTACAATTTTAAACTGTCGGCTTTCTATAAAATTATGCAAGTAGATTATGATGGAACAATAGACTATTCAAGAATTATTTCCCCCGATTGTAAGGAAAATACCAATTCCATAACACTATTTCCTAACCCTGCAAAAAATACTTTGTTTTTGGAAAATATTCAGGGAGAAGAAATGACAATAGAAATTACAAATAGTATTGGACAGACGTTTAATTCAACATTAATTAATAATCAGATAGATATATCATTTTTTGTTTCAGGGGTATATTTAGTAAAAATAATAGATTCGGAAGGAACTACAATTAAAACCGAAAGGTTAATAATTCTCTAAGTAACTACGGTTCCGTAGTTTAGTAATAGGTTGTTTACAAAAAGGTCGTATCGCCCGGTACGGCCTTTTTTTGGTTTCCCAATTCCCGCCTTCGCAATTTCGCTTCATCGCAATCTCGTTATTTAAAACCTAAACACTAATGGCTATTTGTTAGTTTGGCTATGCAAATGTAGAAAGTCTTGGTTGAATGTTCTAGCTATGACCCGTGTGGGCTTAAATTTCACCCGTCCTAGCGAGACGTTCTGCTTTTTTCAAGTTTTTCACTTTCAACGTGGACACGGCCCATATGGGGTATAGCGTGTGTTACCGCCTGTGCTTTTTCATCTCTTTGTCAATAAGTCAAATAATTCTTCATTTATGTAATAATTTCCTGTCCCCAACTTATCTTTTCTCAGCATATTATCATCTGATAATTTATTTAAATAATTTGCTGCAGTCAATCTTGACACACCAATGTCATTTACAACAAATTCAATCTTTGTGTAAGGGTGCTTAAACAGGTTGTTAAGTAAATCCTGACTGTAAAATTTGTAATTGGCACGAAGTCGGTGTTTGTAGTCGAGCATTAATTCTTTAATCCTGACAATCAATTCAATAGTTTCTCGTGCAGTTTCTTCAACTCCTCTAATCATGAAGATAACCCAATCCTCCCACAAATTCTCATCTTTTACTTTTTGTAAATACCTATAGTAGTCAGATTTATGTTTTATGATATAATTACTTAAATATAGAATCGGTAAGGTTTGAAGTTTTTCCAAAATCAGATAAAGAATATTTATTATTCTACCTGTTCTACCGTTTCCGTCATAAAATGGATGAATACTTTCAAATTGAAAATGTATTATTGCCATTTTTATTAAAGGATCACAATCTTGGATTTCCGAATCATTAATGTACCGTTCAAGATTTGTCATTAGCCTTATTATTTCATCATAATCTTGAGGCGGAGTGTAAATGGTCTCTCCAGTTGCCGCATTTTTCAATGCAGTTCCAGGGAGTTTTCTAAATCCAGCTTTATTATCTTCCAGCACTTCTTGAATTAGTAGAATGCTTTTATTTGTCAGCAATCCAGTTTTGGTAATTAACTCAAATCCTTTTTTAAGTGCAGAAATATAATTTTGAACTTCTTTGGCTTGCAATGATTTAAATGCATCAAAATTTAATTCCGATTTATATAAATCATCATGTGTAGTGATTATGTTCTCAATCGCCGAACTGTCTTTTGCTTCTTGTAATCCAAGTGTATTAATCAGAATTTTTTGGTTAGGGATTGTCGAGGCAATTCCTTTAAGTTCTGCTAATGCAGCATGTGCCGAAGGTAAAGCTTTTAAAACTTTCTTTGTTTCTAACTCAATGTTTAGCGGCAGTTCTGTTAATCCCCATGTATCCATCTGTAAAGTATTTTAAAAATTCTATACAAAGATAAGGTCTTTTGTAAAGAAAATACTAAATTCTTTACATTTAATGATTGGTATGTATAAGAAATCCACAAATCTATACATAAGGCTGTTTCTGTGGTTGCATTGGCGGTAACTTGTTTATTTATACTATTTCACTAAAAAACTGCACTATATATACAATAATTGGGGAATTTGTATGTGTTTTTTAGGAAAATGATGTTAGCGTGGTTTTTTTGGGTTAGAAGGGGGGGAAAAGATTTTTGGGATTTGGAATTTTTTGGTTTGAGGGGATTGGGAGAGTTAACGGTTTTATTTTTTATTTGTATTTATACTTCGTTGTATTTTTATCTCCAATCTTTTCAATAATTCCATTCTCAACAGCAAAATTCAAATCCCGACTTGCTGTCGCTGAAGAAATTTCTCTAAAATTCTTTAAATATTCTTTTCGTGTAAAGTAGTCGTTTTTAACGATTGACTTGAATAAATTAATCCGGTCAAAATTAGTTAAGCTTACATTTTGAATATTTAATAATTCCTCAAGTGATTCAAGGATAATTTCAAGCATAAATTCAATAAATGCGGTCGATTCTCCAGTATTGTCTGATTTTCCAAGAGATTCATAGTATTGTTCTTGTCTTTCTTTTATTAAGGTTTCAATTGGTAGAAATTCAAAAACAGGATAGGAGCCCTTTAAAATAAGTGTTTGCCATAATCTACCCATTCTACCATTCCCATCAATGAATGGATGGATAAATTCCATTTCATAATGAAACACACAACTTTTTATTAAGACTAAATCATCGTCATTTTTTAAATAGCCAAACAAATCGTTCATTAGAGGCTTAAGCATATCACTTGGTGGAGCAATATGTGCAACTTCTCTGCCTTTAACAATTCCAACCGATTTATTTCTAAGTCTGCCTGCTGATTCTATTAGTCCGTTCATTAATATTCTGTGAGCTTCGCAGAATGATTCAAATTTATACGGGTCCAAATTGTCCAAATAGTCATAAATAGCAATTGCGTTTTTAACTTCCAGAATGTCTTTTTTTGGACCAATTACCCTTTTATTTTCAATGATTGCTGTTATTTGCTCAATGTTCAAGGTATTTCCTTCAATTTCAAGTGACGAGTGAATAGTTTTGATCCTGTTTTTCTTTCTTAATTCTGTTGGTGGTTTATTTAAATGTGCAGAATTTACCTCTCCAATTTTTTCCGAAATCGAAGCAATCAATTTTAAAATCTTTCCAGTTATTTTATATGGTGGTTTCATTTATTTAAGTTTTGATAGTATCATATGATAGTATCAAAGGTAGTAAATATATTTCAAAATGCAATTAAGTGTCTGTTTTTCTAAAGCATAGCGTTTATTAAGCAAAGTGTTATTTTACAATCAAATATATTATTCCACCCCAAAAAGCTATCATACCTGCTGTATAGATTGTTGTTCCCCAAATTGCAAACATGGTTTCTCCTCTTCTATATTTAATGAATTCCTTTTGCATTGGAGAATTTGTTTCTACTTTTTTAAGTTTTTTTCTAGTACTTTTATCTAAATCAGCCATTCCAAATAGCATTTCTTTTTTTTCAGGTATATCTTCAACTAATTTATAAAAATATTCCGGTCGGCTATTACATAATGCGTTTAACACTGTTCCAAAATACCAACTTTCCGATTTATATTCCATTGGTAGTTTCATTAATTTAACTTTTAATTCGTCATATTTTATAGTATCTATTTTAAATAGTAATTCATTAGTTATTTCGACTAATGGAGTATTCAAAACAGTCAGGCTATCTTTAATATAGGTTGCTTTATTATTTGCAATAGCTTGAAAGCTTTGGTAGTTTTCATTTTTATTATTAAATGATGCCCAATAACCAAACCCATCATAGAAACTAAAATCATATAGAGGAAAACTTGTATTAATTTCTTTGCACATTTCAAGGAAAAAACTCCACCAAATACCATTGTTTAAGTCAATGAATGCATAAGTAGTATCATTAACTGTGTCGAGTTTCAATGACTTTATGCTTTCTTGGAGATTCTCCATTATAACAATATTAGGTTCTTTGTTGATTAATTGAATTTTGGATTTATTTCCAATAAATAGAATTTCATTATTATCTTCACTTTTAGCCAAAGTGTCAATATATGTTGCTACATAATATCTTCCAGCTTTAGAATAGTAATTTTCTAGAGCTATTAAATATCCCATGTTTTTGTCTAATTCAACATAATATTGAGAATATTTGCCTTCTGAAGCAAGCAAAACCTTTTCATTATTGTTTTGTCCTAATGCCAAAACTGAAAAGAAAACTAATAATATACTTGTTCTTATCATCACTGTTGTCTGAGTTGTTCCGCTCATTTTACATTTTGCCTAACGTGATAATATATACTATTTCACTGAAAAACTGTACAATATATACAATAATTGGGAAATTTGTATGTGTTTATAGAAAAATGATGTTTGCGTGGTTTTTTTGGGTTAGAATGGTGGGAAGAGTTTTTGGGATTTGGAGGTATTATTTTGTTGGGTTTGTTTGTTGTTAAGTCGTTTGATGTTAAGTTGTTTGTTGTTTGTCGTTAATTCGTTTGTCGTTTTTGTTGATTGAAATATTTTGGGATTATGGGGGGTGGTTTCTGGTTAGGAGAAAATAGGGTTAGTTTTTAATGAACCGGTGTTTATGAGACCTGTGGGTACAGTGACCCCGATGAGTCGGGATAAAATGTGAGAGGATATTTCTGTCAGTCTATTTGGTGGGGCAGCCTACTTGATTAGCGTTTTGTTGTTTTTGTCTTTAATTATTTTCTTCATAGTAATAAGAATAGTCAATCCCCTTTATGAATGTTTCACGGTCGTTTATTTTAGTGGTAAGTGCATTTTTCAATAGAGTTTTCAGAGTATTACTTTTTGTTGGACTTAGCATCATTGCGTTTATATAATCTTGCTTGCCTATTTTGCTCCAATCAACGCATTTTTTGAGACGTTTTTTTAGCATCAAGTCCAGCCATATTCGGGTGCTTCGCCCATTTCCTTCCATAAAAGGATGGGCAATATTCATTTCAACGTATTTATTTACGATATCGTCGAATGAAGTTTCAGGCATTGCTTCTATTTGCTTTAAGGTGTCACCCAAAAATCTTGATACAGCGAATTGGAACCCACCTTTGGAAATATTTTTTTGTCTTATTTGTCCGGCAAAATCATACAGTCCTCCAAACAAATACGCATGAATTTGTTGCAAGCCTTTTGCTGTGCCAACTTCAATGCTTTCGATAAACGAACTTTCAAATATGGCATAAGCTTTTGTTTTACTCTTCCCGTCTATACTCTCGTCGTTGTAAGTAAACCACTCAATAAATCGGTTTGCTTTTTTTCCGGGAAATTCTTTACCCAATGCAATTATACCATTGTAATCTAACATATCAGCAAAACGTCTTTTCCCGTCCGGAGCAAGAAACTTCAACTGGGTAGTAGCACTAACCACTTGGCTATTTTCTTTCTTTAACTTTGCTTTAAGGTATTTCCAATAGTTACGGGATTTTGTATAGTCGTCTTGGTCAGTAAGCACTGCTACAATATCCAACACCGAAAACCACCACTTGGCATTTTCTTCATCCCAAATAGCACGCACTTCGCGGTCGTTAAAAAAACGTATGGATATTTTTGTGTTAGTCTTCATTAATTATCTTCTATTTGAGATTTTTTTCAAAGTTATGAAAATTTCTTTCTTGATGTGATGTTGATTTCTGTTCAACAATAAACGCTAAAACCGTGTTTAATGTATTATTAAATGATTGCAAAATAGTATTATATTTCCAAATATGGAAAAAATGTATGGGTTTTTAAGGAAAATGAGGTTTGTTGGTTGCGGTTGCTTTTAGCGGTTACAACTCCATTATTCCGGGAATTGTGTTCTCCATTCCATACCTGAAAACATTATATCCCAAACTCAGAAACAATTCTTGAATCAGTGTTTCAGCTATTCTGCCTTTTATCATATTATATCTATAATTCCGGTCTTTTTCCGTTAAGCCCAAACTTTCTTTTTCTTCAAACATTTCCGGTTTTTCCGTATCTGTTTCTTTCTTATTGCGGTAACATTTCAAACACAATCCTCCTTCGAATTTGGTGTATGAGCCGCATTGGGTGGGTACTAGGCTGTTTTTTTAAGACAAGTTAAAATTAGAGTTTTTTATTAATTTTAACCTTAAAAAGAAGAAAAATGAAAAGCATT
>JAFGXD010000095.1 GCA_016936815.1 Bacteroidales bacterium | reverse complement strand
TAATTGCTCAGTGGCTTCTGTAACTAACGATGCTCCTGCTAATTATTCACTTGGTGCAACAACAGTAACATGGACTGTTACAGACGGATCAGGAAATACAGCTACAGCTACACAAACCGTAACTGTTACCGATAATCAAAACCCAACAATCACAGCACCTGTCAACGTAAACGTAGTTGCTGATATGGGTTCATGCGAAGCAACAGGCGTGGCTTTAGGTACTCCAACAACTGCTGATAATTGCTCAGTTGCTTCTGTAACTAACGATGCTCCTGCTAATTATTCACTTGGCGCAACCACAGTAACTTGGACTGTTACAGACGGCTCTGGAAATACAGCAACAGCAACACAAACCGTAACTGTTACCGATAATCAAAACCCAACAATTACAGCACCTGCAAACGTAAACGTAGTTGCTGATATGGGTTCATGTGAGGCAACTGGAGTGGCTTTGGGAACACCAACAACTGCCGATAATTGCTCAGTTGCTTCTGTAACTAACAATGCTCCTGCTAATTATTCACTTGGTGCAACAACAGTAACTTGGACTGTTACAGACGGCTCAGGAAATACTGCAACTGCAACTCAAACCGTAACTGTTACCGACAATCAAAATCCAACCATCACAGCACCTGCCAACGTAAACGTAGTTGCTGATATGGGTTCATGTGAGGCAACAGGAGTGGCTTTAGGAACACCAACAACTGCCGACAATTGCTCAGTTGCTTCTGTAACTAACAATGCTCCTGCAGCTTTTGCTCTTGGCGCAACAACAGTAACTTGGACAGTAACAGATGGTTCAGGAAATACTGCTACAGCAACACAAACCGTAACAGTTAGCGATGATCAAAATCCTATTGCAATTGCTCAGGATATTACAGTACAACTTGATGCAGCCGGTAATGCAAGTATTTCAGCTTCCGATATTAATAACGGAAGTAACGATAATTGTTCTCTAAATCTTGCTCTTGATATTACTTCTTTCAATTGCGGAAATGTTGGAACAAACAACGTAGTTCTTACTGCAACCGACAATTCAGGAAATTCATCAACTGCAAATGCTGTTGTTACTGTTGAAGATAATATTACACCTGTTGTTATGACACAGGATATTTCTATAGAACTTGATGAGAATGGACTTGCTTCAATTTCTGAAACAGACATTAACAATGGTTCTTACGATAATTGTGGTATTGCTTCAATGATTTTAGATATTACTGATTTCGATTCCGATGATGTTGGAAATAACACCGTTACACTAACAGTTACCGATAACAATGGAAATACAAATTCTTCTACAGCAATAGTAACAGTAAACGATAATCTTGCTCCGGTTGCAATAACTCAGAACTATACTGCAATATTAGATGAAAGCGGTAATGCAACAATTTCAACTTCTAATATAGATAATGGCAGCTACGACAACTGTGGTATTGCAAGTTATTCTCTTGATATTACAACAGTTAATTGTTCAAACATTGGAACAGATGTAACAGTTAATCTAACCGTTACCGATGTTAATGGAAATTCTTCTTCTGCAACAGCTTTGGTTACTGTACTTGATCAGACTGCACCTGTTCTTACAAATCCCGGCAATCAGATTGTTAGCTCCGCCGGTTCTTGTATGGGCGAGGTTATAGATTACACTTCCTTGTCATCGGCAAGCGATAACTGCAGCTCTTCATTTACAATTAGTCAAACTCCGGCTGTAGGAACAAGCTTCTCGGGTTCTATTCAAGTAACATTATCTACAACCGACGAATCGGGAAACACAGGAACAACCAGCTTTATGGTATTTTCTGAAGACGATGTTAATCCTGTTGCTGAAGCAAAGAATCTAATTGTTTACCTAGATGAAAATGGAACAGCATCTATTTTGGCCGAAGATTTGGACGATGGCAGTACCGACAATTGTGCAGTAGCAGATTTTTCTGTAGATATCAGCACTTTCGATTGCTCCAATGTTGGAACAACTCAAACTGTTGTGTTTACTGTAATTGATGGAAATTCAAATACCGATTCGCAAAATGCTGAGGTTACAGTTCTCGACACATTATCGCCTGTTGTTTTGGTAAATAACATTTCGCTAAGTCTTGATGAAAACAATATGGCTTCAATAGAAGTTAGTGATATTGACAACAGCAGTTACGATAATTGCGGTATTCAAACACTATCTCTTGATGTAACTGAATTCGATTGTTCAAATTTGGGATTGAATTACGTAACATTAACAGCAGTAGATAATTTTGGAAACAGCTCTTTTGCAGTTGCAGAGGTAACAATTTCCGACACAACAATGCCAATAGCAAATGTTCAAGACCTTACAGTCTATTTAGATGAATTTGGTCAGGCAGTAGTTAGTGCAGAGCAAATAAACGACAATAGTTCAGATAATTGCGGTATTGAAAGTATGTCAATTGACTTAACCAGTTTTGCTTGCGAAAATCTTGGTGAAAACGAACTAATATTCACAATTACAGATAACAGCGGCAACTCAGTTAGTCAAACTGCTACAGTAACTGTATTAGACAGTCTAGCTCCAATTGTTGTTTGTTTATCGGATACATTAATTGAAGTACCTGAAATAATTGGATTCTACACCGTAATGGGAACAGAACTTGATGCAAGTGTAACTGACAACTGTGGCTTTACTTTCGAGAATAGTTTTAACTCTGCTGAAAGTCTGGATGGTTCTGTGTTTAACGAAGGAACAACCCTTGTAACATGGACAGCCACCGATGCATCAGGCAATCAAACAATCTGTGAAATGAATGTTACAATAGATTTGGTAACAGGAATAGCTTCCAACAAAAAATCTTTGGAAATACTATTGTATCCAAATCCTGCCAACAGCATTGTAAATATTCAAATACCTGAACAAAGCAATTACGAAATGGTAATAAGCGATATATTAGGCAAAACCATTTCAGTACAAAATCTTAATAAAACAAATAATACTGTAGATGTTAGCAACATTATTCCGGGTATTTACCTGGTTGAATTAACAAGCAACAACTACAAAAAATCATTCCGGCTAGTTGTCAAATAATGCGTGAAAATTCCGGAAATAGCTGGCCGCCTCCTTTTGGGGGCGGCTTTTTTTTTGATATAAGTTAATGAATAATATGTCATAAAAATAAATTATTACATTTGCAAATAAGAATCGAAAACTTAAAAATTGTTCTATGAAGTTGCCATTTTTTATTATTTTCCTTTTTTTAACTGTTTTGTTTTCATGTAAAAAGCCTGAGGTGGATACTAATCAGGAATTTTTTGGCTGGCAGGTGATAAGAAAGGAAGATGCTCTTTTCGATTTGGAATTATCAAAAAGCGGCAGTAAAATATTTCTACTGGAACCCTTTTTTCGAATAAATATCTCAGAAGATAATGGGGCTTCTTGGGAAAATAGTTTTACAAACATAGATTATTATTTATCTACTTCTTTGGCAATTAATGAGGATAAAATTAGCATGGTAGCTGCTGAAAAAGGAAAAATTGCGATTTCAACACAGGGAGAAATAAATGGTTCAAATTTCTGGTATTCAGTTGATTTAGACACTGCGTTCAATAATTTATCCGTCTACAATTTCGACAATCATTACTGGGTTTTAGGGACAAATAGTATTAGATCTAAAATTTATCATCTTGTTTTTCCTAGTCATACTTTCTTAACTTCTTATATTAATGTTCCAAACTTAAAAAAAGTAAAATTTATTGATTCCCAATATGGATGGATTTTTGGAGAAAATTACATTTTTCATTCCAATAATTCTGGATATTCATGGTCAGAACAGCTTTTTATGGAAAATACCGAATTTACTTCTATAGATTTTCTTGATTTAAATAATGGTTGGATTTGTACCGAAAATGGAGAAATTTTAAGCACCACTAACAAGGGTGAAACTTGGGAAACTATTTATTCCAGTCCAGATTATAATTTTTATTCTATTGAATTCATTAATGAAAACAAAGGTTGGGTAGGTGGTTATGATAAAAAAAATAATGACTCCGATTTTGGAGGAATATTGCTCTATACAGAAGATGGCGGAATGACTTGGTTAAAACATCCAATGAAGGTTGAGGTTATATATGAAATAGTTTTTGTGGACGAAAATAATGGTTTTGCTCTAGGCAATTTTTCACTAATGCAAACAAAAACCGGAGGCCACTAATGAAATACTACTTGAGAATATTTTTGCTATTATCTGCAATTTTTCATTCCACCCTAGGCTTTACTCAGAGTTACAACTTGGTTTACCATTCAAACATCCTTGCCTTGTCCTATACCAACAAAAAAATAGAAACTTACCGTGATGTATATGCATCGCAAGATTTAATTCTATCGGGGAGTTCGGTAAATATTGCAACTTCCGGTAATGTAAGCCTTGGTATGTCTTATGAAAATAGAAGACATACAATTGGTTTAACTACAGGTACTTATTTTTTTCCAGCGAATGAAATAGAAATAACAACAGGTTTTGAATTTGGAGACGCTATTGAGACGACCGTTCTTTTTCCCAATTCAGGAATAATAACTTCAGTTTACACAAAATATTCATATAAGATAAAAGAGAATTCAAAGTCAAACTTTGTTATTGGCCTAAATTACAGAAAAAACCTAAAAGAATTGGTGCTTGTTGACAAACCAATATTTTTAATGGATAATATAGATTATTACGATAACTTATTATCAATAGAAAACTATTTTAGCAAAAGAATTAACATGTTCTTTAGAATTGAAAGTGAATTTATTTGGGTAAATCCCATGATTGTAGGCCTGTCTTTTGAGCCGGCTTTATTTAATAACCGGTTCTTTTCAAGATCGTTCTTTTCATTTTATTTAGAAATAAATTCAAGTATTTTTTCCAAATTCAAAAAATCTAATGTGTATATTAATGATTAAACCAAAAAGCATATTAACCCTTATTGTTTTACTCTCTCTCCAATTACTTAGTCAATTATTTGGACAAAATGTTAAACTTAGTATTCAACTGGGGCACATGAAATCTATTGAAGGAATTGAATTCAACAATAATGAAAACCTTCTGATGAGCTACGATAACAATACTATAATTCTTTGGAACATCTCCCTAGGTGTTGAGTTTTTAAGGTTCAACGATAATGAAGGGATTAAAAAATCTTCTTTTAGTCTTAATTCTGATAAAATTATTAGTTCCGGGTATAACAACGATATCAAAATATATGACATAAAATTAGGTAAAATTGAAAAAACCTTGACTTTTAATGAATTAATTACTGATTTTTGTTTGCGTTCTGATGAAGAAATTCTTATTGCATCTGATAATCTTCATTCATTAAATATAAAAACAGGTAAATCTGAACAACTGCATCCCTTAAAAATTGTTAGATTTATGCAAGAAAATAATGATATATATATTGTTGATGTTTCAGGAACCATTTACAAAATTAAAGAAGATAATTCTCTAATTAAGCAGGATTTTTCAGTAAAATCTGATATTAGCGAAGAATTTATTGAATATCGTAAGAAAAAAATTGAAGCACTATTAAATGAATATAGGAGCATAAACGACAAGTTTTACAAGGAATTCTTTAAAAAACATAATTTAACTCCTTCTGTTAATTTTTTACCTAATTTGCAGTTTTTGTCGCTATTCGAAAACAAATTTTTTATTTATGGTTACAGAAATAAACTAAATGTTTTAGACATTAATAAGAATAAAATCAAGTTTAGATTATTTACTTACAAACTAACAAATGAATTTACTGCTTTGGCAATTTCTGCTATAAACAAACTATTAATTGTGGGTACAAAACAAGACCGTTTGATTTTTTACACACCGGGCAAAAAAAACCCAATAAAAGTCGAAAATAGTATTCATTTGAATCAAATAACATCCATTAATTTCAGTAAATCAGAAAAATATTTTGCTACAGCAAGTGCAGACAGATCAATTATGATTTGGAACAGCAGTCTCCTTAAACCAATAAAAAGACTATATCCAAGAGTTTTTCCTCTAACTTGTTACGATTTAGATACTGTTAAACGAAAAGTTATTGCAGGTAACGATGTTGGAATTGTTAAACTTTTTAATTACGGGAATTTATCGGAAAATGTAATTTCCAAAAAAATTCATAACGGATATATAACAGATATTCTATATTATCCTGAAAATAACAAAATAGTAACCTCAGGATTAGACAATTATTTGGTTATTAGTAACGATTCAACGGATTTTATTCAAAAAATAAAGTTCTTTAACAGCTTTGGAAGCAAATTCAAAAAAATGAAGATCAAACCTTTTAGATATAAGGAAATATATAACAAATTGCCCCGAAATATTAACACTGATTTTTCAAAAAACACTTTTTCTGTTTATGGATATAAATTCCCTAATACCAAACATAAGAAAAAAGTCTTTTCACTTGAAAATAATTCTCTACTGAATAAAACCAAAGAAAATATTATCTGGCAAAATTTTTCAAATCCCATAAAAAAGAGTTTTGTTTTAAACAATGGGAATAAAATTTTTATTCAGGAAGGTGTTTTTAAAATTCTAATTTCTTCCGGAGACACAATAAGTATTGCACTTGTTGATAATACTAAATTAATTGCCTATACCTCCAATGGTTATTACATGACTAATAAAGGTGGTATTGATGGAATTACATTTAGAAAAGGAAACAAAGTATTCCCCCCTGAACAATTCGACTTGAAATTTAACCGACCCGATATTGTTCTGTCTCATCTAGGTTTTGCCAGCAAACAACTTCTCGATGCCTATCATAATGCTTATCTTAAAAGATTAAAGAAAATGGGGTTTGAAGAAACTGATTTTAATGAAGATTTACATGTTCCGGAAACAATAATAGAAAACTTTGAATATCTGCCGGTTATTACCGATAGCGCCCTTTTAGGTTTGAATTTAAATTTCATTGACAAAAAATACAATCTTGATAGAATAAATATTTGGATAAATAATGTTGCTGTTTACGGAAGCAATGGAATAAATCTAAGGAATGATAGTGTTCAGGAATATAGAGCAAATATTAATCTCAATCTAATTCCAGGCAATAATAAAATTCAAATTAGCTGCTTAAACCAAAAAGGGGTTGAAAGTTTAAAAGAAACTTTTGAAATAACTTATAATCCAAAGAAATACGAAAAACCCGATTTGTTTCTTATTACAATTGGCACTTCTGAATACTCCGATCAAAGGTTTAATCTTCAATATGCAGCCAAAGACGCTACAGATGTTACTAATTTATTCAAAAACAATAAATATTTTAGAGAGGTTAAAACTAAGGTGCTAACTAATGAAAATGTTACTATTGAAAACATTGTTGCTCTTAAAGAATTTCTGAAAAATGCAACCATAAACGATCAGGTAATTCTGTTTTTTGCCGGACATGGTGTTTTAGATGAAAATCTAGATTACTATCTGGCTTCAAATGATATGGATTTTAGTAACCCATCAATTAGAGGAATTGCCTATGAAAAGCTAGAAGAGGTGCTAGATGGAATTAGACCTTTGAAAAAGATTCTCTTTATGGATGCTTGTCATAGTGGTGAAATTGATAAAGATGAGGTTAAACTTGTTCAAAATGAGGTTAAAGAAAGTGGTGAAGTTACTTTTAGAAATGCCGGTTCAGGTATTATTTCCAATAATTCCGGATTAGGTCTCACAATTACTTCTGAACTTACAAAAGAACTATTTACAGATTTAAGAAGAGGAACAGGTGCTACTGTTATTTCTTCAGCAGGAGGAGGAGAATTTGCTATGGAAAGCGGTGAATGGAAAAATGGGCTTTTTTCCTATTGCCTTCTTAATGGTATCCAATCAAAAAAGGCAGATCTAAATAAAGATGGGAAAATAATGCTATCCGAACTACAAAAATATTTGAACGAAAATGTAACAAAACTTTCAAAAGGAAAACAACAGCCAAGTTCGCGTATAGAAAACATTGAAATGGATTTTCGGGTATGGTAGCCTTTTCTAACTTATCAAGCAAATAACAATTATTAGTCCTTCTTAAACAAAAAAACACGATACCCCAAAAAAGTGTATATTAAAAAAGTATTTTTACCCCCCTCATTACGGTAATTATATCCTATTAATTTAGGGTTTTTTATCTCTATTTTTTTGGTATTCTATTCTCCATATTTGTCCTTGGAATTTCACGCAAATAAAATTCCGCACAATTTTTAATAAGCTCAAGGTTTAAAAAATGACAATATGCCGGAACTTATAAATAGGACAACTAAGGGTTGTTTTTTACAAATAAATGCCAAAGCAGTTTTGGTCTTGCTTTTAACATTTCTGTTTTCTTATAATAACCTGTTAATTGCACAAAATCTTTCTTCTTCTAAGGCAGAAGGTAGTTCTTCAAGTACTAGTTTTGATTACGAGCAGGTTAGCGGCGCTACTATCAACATTGATGTTACTAATGTTGACAAACTTCTTGTAGTATCAACTTTTTCAAGCAAAACAAATAATGTAGCCTCAACGGGCTCTTACAGAATTGTAGATAATTCTGATTCTGAAAGCATTAATTCCGATGTTTTTCAACTTACTCATTCGGGAAAGGATGGAATTGGTACGGTACTAGGCTGTTTTTTTAAGACAAGTTAAAATTAGAGTTTTTTATTAATTTTAACCTTAAAAAGAAGAAAAATGAAAAGCATT
>JAFGXD010000094.1 GCA_016936815.1 Bacteroidales bacterium | reverse complement strand
TCTGCGAGTTTAGTAGGAGAGGAGGCCTTTTTGGAAAACAATGGTTTAATAAAAAATAGTGAAAAAGAAGCCAGATAAATTAAATCGGGTAATTCGCTTCTTTCGGCAGAAATAATTCTTAAAGATTCTTTGGAAATATTTTTCGAATCAGCTTTTTTATAAATAATTTCAGGGTTATCTTTAGTAACAAACAGAAACAAAGAATTTTCATTAGAATGTTTCAGAGTAGTAAAAAAATCAAGCATTTCATCAAGCATATACCAAGTGCCCAAAGAACCTAAATATAGAACAACCATGCTGTTTTCCGGAATATTGAGTTTTTTTTTCAAATTATCGCTTGTATTTGAAGAACAATTGTTGTAATTAAAGTGACAAATGTCTGCACAACAAGGAATTACCTCGATTGGTTTTTCGATTAATTGATTAGAAAAACCATCTTTAAGAATACTTTTTGAAGCATTTGTAAGGCTAACCACAGCATCGGAATGCAGAAAAAACTCCTTCTCCTTTTTCTTGAAGTATTTGAAAATTTGTTTGTAAACAGGATTTTTTAAGCTCCAAATTTGCCCGTCAATTCTCTCTTCGGGCCAGAAACCTCTTATGTCGAATAGAAATTTTACACCAAATTTTTTCTTAAGGAAGAGACCGGCAAAAGCGGCTATATAGCTTCTGCAATGAACAATTTCAATCTTTTGTTGAAGATGAATTTTTTTTGCCATTCTCCTCATTTTTCTAATATCCAGATAAGTAGAAATAATGGGAGGATTTTTAGTATATAATTGAGGAAACCATTCAATTCTTTTTTCATTTAATAAATTCCTTATTTCTTTTTCAGATTTAATAAAAGCATTTTTTTTTTCGAAGCTTAATAGGAATATTTTATTACCTTTTTCTGAAAGTTGTAAAAGATATGGAATTACCTGCGACTGACCAAGTTGGTCGGTCATTCCATCGTAAGATATGTAAAGAATTCGTGCGATAGGCCTATTAAAGATATTTGGTGTAAAATTCAAAAATAGATAAATATTTAAAAAGGCAAAGGAAAATTTGTTTATTTTGTTGCATTAAAAAAAATAAGAATGCAGTTTCTAACAATATGGGATTTTATTTTGCCTCCGTTTTATTTGGGGATAATTTACTTTTTTGCCCGTTCCATTCAAAAGAAGAATATTGCAAAAATACCTGAATATAAGTATTTTATATGGGGATTGTATGCGAAAATAATTGGGGGCATTGGAGTTGTTTTGGTTTATTGTTTTTATTATGGAGGGGGCGATACTATTGGTTATTTCGAGGGATCAAATTATACTGCTAATTTGCTTTCTGTAGACCCAAATGCTTATTTTTCAATTATTGCAGGAAACTTAACGCCTGAAAACTGGTCTGCTTATACTGTTGATACCGGTTATCCAATGTATTACAAAGATTTTACATCGTTTTCAGTAATTAGGTTTACAAGTATAATAACTTTTTTTGGTGCTAAGAGTTTTATGGTTACAACAATGCTTGTTGCCGTAGTTACTTTTCCGGGTATTTGGAGATTGTTTTTGCTTTTTAAGGAAGAATTCCCTGAGTTAAGTAGAAATATGGCAATTGCAATTTTATTTATGCCATCTGTAGCATTTTGGGGTTCGGCAATCTTAAAGGACGCATATACGCTTTCTGCTGCTGCCTGGTTATTAGTAGCAACTCATCAGATTTTTATTAAAAACAGAAAAATTTTTATAAATATTATTATTGTAATTGTAAGTATTTATGTTCTTATTTCGCTTAAACCCTATATTTTCTTTGCTGTTTTTATGGGAATTTTAATAATGCTTACACATTTTTGGATTAAAAGAATAAAAGCTCCGGTTTTGAGAGCTGTGGTTTTGCCTTTATTATTTATTTTTCTTTGGGTAGGCGGAACACTATTTATGCTTAGAATGGGGTCAACTGCCGGTGGAGCTTATGAAGACGTTGATTCAATGTTGCATAAGGCCAAGGTAACTCAGGAAGATTTAAAAACCTCCGAGCGATATGGTGAAAATACTTTTGATATTGGATCTTTTGAAGCCACTCCAACCGGAATGATTAAGAAAGCTCCTTTGGCAATGGAAGCGGGACTTTTTAGACCATATCTTTGGGAATGTACAAACCCGGTAATGTTAATTTCAGGTATTGAGAATACTTTCCTACTTCTAATCTTCTTTTATGTTTTTTTGCTTTCAATGGTTGCTGTTTTTAAAATTGGTCCCAGCTATATGGTTAAAACAATGTACGATAATTCCCTTGTAATTTTCGCAATGGTGTTTGCATTTTCATTTGCTTTTTTTATTGGTTTAACTACGGCAAATTTTGGTGCTTTGGTGCGATACAAAATTCCTCTTATCCCATTTCTTGTTTCTGCTTTGTTTATTATTATTAGGAAATATAATATAGATCAGGATGATAAAAAGGCTAAGGAGGCTGCATTGCCAAGTCATTTCAAACGTGTTAAACGATAAGGTTTGAAAAAGGATATTAAAAAAAACTTCTTATAAACCGAGATTATAGAAAATGTAATATCTTTATAGAAACAAAAAAAACAAAAAACTACATGTTAAACATTGCACTATTTGGAGCTCCCGGAGCCGGAAAAGGAACGCAATCCGAAAAACTAATTAAGGATTATAACCTTGCATATATTGCCACCGGCGATATTCTTAGAAACGAAATTCAGGAAGGAACCGAGCTTGGAAAAAAAGCTAAAGATATTATTGACAGAGGAGGCTTGGTTTCCGATGAGATTATTGTTCAAATAATTGAAAAGAATATTACTTCCAATACCGAGGTAAATGGATTTTTATTCGATGGATTCCCCAGAACTTACGTGCAAGCTTACATTTTGGAAGGTTTACTCTTGAAACTGAATACAGAGCTTACTTGTATGTTAAGCCTTGATATTACTGAAGATGAGGCAATTGCTAGACTTCTAAACAGAGCGAAAACAAGCGGTAGAAGCGACGACAATCTTGAAGTAATTAAAAACAGACTGAAGGAATACCGAGACAAAACTCTTCCGGTGGCAAACTTTTATAAAGATAAGAATATTTTTATGCCTATTGAAGGTATGGGCACTATTGATGATGTTTATGGTAGAATTAACGATGCAATTGAACATACTCTTAAAAAGGTTCTGCTTAATGTTGTTATGTTTGGTCACCCCGGTGCAGGAAAAGGTACTCAGGCTAAGAAACTAGCCAAAAAGTTTAATTTAATTTACATTTCCACCGGAGAATTGTTGCAGAATGAGATAAAAAACGGTACAAAGTTTGGAAAAATGGCTCAGAATTATATTTCAATGGGTGAGCTTGTGCCCGATGAAATTGTTATAAGACTTTTGGAAAACAGAATAAAAAAGCACCCCGATGCTAGTGGATTTCTTTTTAATGGCTTTCCGAGAACAATGGTTCAAGCTTATATTCTGGAAGGTCTGCTTATGAAATTAAACACTTCCGTTTCTTGTATGCTCGAAATTCATGTTCCAATTCTTGAATTGTTTAAACGTCTTTCGCAAAGAGCAAAAACGGAAAGTAAAAAGACTTATGATACTGAAACAGAAGCTATTGTTAAGCGATTAGAGTCTTATGAGAATAGCACTGTGCCTGTTGCAAATTACTATCGTTCGCAGAATAAAGTTTTTACAGTTGATGGTATGGGAAGTATGGATGAAATATTTGATAGGCTTTCAATGCATATAGAAGATGCATTTAAGAGAGCTAGATAGATTTCCTAAGAACTATCGTTATATTTATTCACTTTTTTACATAGACAATTTTAATCCTACAAAATAACTTCTTGGCAAAGAGGGGCCGTAAATATAACCTGCATCTCTAAATTCTCCTTTGTCAAAATCGCTTTGGTAGCTGTTAAAAATATTCTGAATACCGCTATTTATCTGTAAATTTGCTGTTGTATTTAGTTTTATCTCATAAGAAATCTTAAAGTTGAAATCGAAAAAATCATCGGTTTCTTTTTCAGTATCTTGATTCACGTAACCTGCAAAATGCTGAACCAACATTGTGCCTGTATATGTTCCTGATAATGAAAGTTGTAATGCTTTATTTATTTTATAATTTGTTGTAAAATATCCATATTGGTTTGGTGAACGAAACATTCTGTTATGCGATTTCAAGTCTTCATTATTGCTCCATAATTGATTTTCTTTATACTTACTTTTTTGAAACGTAAGTCCAAACTGTATTTCTAAAAACTGTATTGGAACAAGTTTGCCTTCAACATTTATACCCTTTACAATTGCACCCGGACCATTACGTCTTTCCAAGATAGTATTTCCATTAAGGTCACTATCAATTTCTTCCAACACAAATACATTGTTTAAATTTGTTTTAAAACCCTCAATTAAAAAATTGGCTTGCACTTTTCCGAAAGTAATGTAATAATCTATTGAACCACTAATACTTTCAGACTTTTCCGTTTTAAGATTCGGGTCTATTTGAATTATACTTACTTCTCCACCAACTGCCGTAATATGCAAGTCTTCATCGAATGCCTGCGGAGCTCTAAAGCCTGTTGAATAACTAGCTCGCATGTTAATCCAACATTTCGGAGAATAACGCAGATTTAATCTGGGACTAATTATTGGCTTGGTAATTAAATTGTGTTTATCGAAACGACCACCAAGCAAAATACTTAAACTTTTGTTTTTCCATTCGTTTTGCAAAAAAGCAGTTTTGGTATTTACAGTTTGATCAATTATTCTATTGTAGCCCAACATTTTATCAAGCATTTCGTTTACAGAATATTCTGCACCCCCTGTTAATTCTGCCGGCAAAAACAATAAAGTATCGAATGTATGTGTAAACTGAAAACCGCTTAGAAAGGTGAAATCTTTTGTAGAACCAAAGGCATTTGGGTCTTGCTGTGTGCCATAATAGCTTTTTCTGTCAATTCCTTGAGAAGAAATGTATGTGTTAAAACGGTTTTTGTAGTCTTTTGAGTAAATATCGTATTTTATTCCTCCACTATTAATATTGTGTTCTACTTGCTCAGTAATTTCTGTTTCCTGAGGCTGAAGATCTAGTTTGTTTCCTCCTCTTCTAAACTCATCCATATTATGATATTCAAGCGTCAATTTACTATAATTTGTTGTTTTATAGTAAGTTCTGAAGCCTATATTTTTTGATTTCAATATGCCAATTTCAGTAAAACCGTCGTTGTCGTAATCTAAAGCTTCTCTTTGTCTTGAAGATGCAAAAACCATTAATCCGCTTTTATTATCGTCAGATACTATAGCTGCATTTAACTGTGTGTTGAAATCTGTTTTTTCTCCGTTAATTAGATTTGTTGTATTTGAAATATTTGCAGAGTTTGAGTTTGGTTCTTTTGTTATAATATTTATTGTTCCGGCAATGGCATTAGAGCCAAATAATGCAGAACCTCCACCTCTCATTATTTCAACCCGCT
>JAFGXD010000093.1 GCA_016936815.1 Bacteroidales bacterium | reverse complement strand
ATCTAAAAATTTTTGTTGCACAAATTTAAGATTTTTGTTTGATTTACTTTACCTTTATTTTTCAAAAAACAGATATAAATAACAATGGAAATAAATATTCCTCAATACAATTTCAAAACCAGAAACAATGACGGTGATATTCAAATTTTTGATGAAATACGACGGAAATACGTAGCCTTAACACCGGAAGAATTAGTAAGACAAAATCTTGCAAAATTCTTAATTACTGAAAAAAAATACCCGGCCCCTCTTATTAGCATTGAAGGAAGTTTGGATATTAATGGACTGAATAGACGATACGATATGCTGGTTTTCGAAAATTCGGGAAACCCTTTAATGATAATTGAATGTAAGGCACCTTCAATAAAAATTTCCCAAAAAACTTTCGACCAAATAGCGGTTTACAATATTAAAACAATGGTTGATTATTTATTGGTTACAAATGGAATTGACTTCTATATATGCAAAATAGATTTTATTGACAAAACTTACGAATTCTTGGAAGAAATCCCCGATTATTTTTCAATAATTCCCAATGGATCCAAATAAATTGGTTTGCTAAGTTCGTAATATGTTGCATCTTCAGGAACTTCAAGAATTTCTTCCTTAAAAGCACAATTATCAGCCTCACAAGCAAGTTTGTATTTCTTGCCATTCCTAAGAATTATGGTGTATTTTCCGGTATTACGATTAGGACGATATTTGCCAATTAACTGATTGCTTTCAACTTCTGTAACAGTTATTGTAATATCTTTTGGTATTTCATTTGATTGGGCAACTCTAACCACTCCATTTATGACTACAGTAGACCGTTCCGGCAGAGAAAGCAAATTCATTACAAATAAATCTCTTCCTCCTTTTCCACCCTTTTGTATTGAAGAATAATATGCTCTTTTTCCATCGGGTGAAAGCACATAAAAAACATCGTCTCCGGTAGTATTTATTGGATAACCAAGGTTTTTTGGCTCCGACCAGCTCCCATCCTGCTGTTTTTCAGTAATAAACAAATCGTAACCCCCCATAGACTTTTCGCATTTGCTGCTAAAAATTAAGGTATGTCCATCGGGATGAATAAATGGTCCTTCTTCATCGCATTGGGAATTAATAATTTCACCTAAATTTTCTGCCAAAGACCATTCGCCGGTAGGTAATCTCTTGGAAATATAAATATCCTTTCCACCTATTCCTTCCTTTCTGTCGCTTGTAAAATATAAGGTATTGGAAGTAAATGTAGCGTGAGTTTCATTACTTGTACTGTTTATTGCTGAACTTAATGGCTTGGGTACTGTCCAATCTATGCTATCGAAATATGAATGAAACAAATTTCCCACTCCCCCTACGTCTTTGTAAATAAAAAGCTCCATACCGTCCGGTGAAAGACAAACATTAGCCTCATGCTGATCGGTATTTATGTTCTTACTAATCTTTTTTGGCTCGGTCCAGTTTTTTCCTTCTTTATATGAAACATAAATATCTTCGAAACAAACTCCATCATTATCAATTAAATTGCCTGTAGAACCTTTTCTCCTGGAAGTAAAAATCAACATGTCCTCATTGCCATTTATAATAGGCGTGTGGTCGTTATATTCGGAATTAAGATTATCTAAGCTATAAATACTAATTTCAATAGAATCAGCAAGCATTTTTATTCCGTTGTTACAATACGAAATATTCAAATCTGCTTCTTTTTGTTTTTTCTCGTCCTTGCAAATTGATTTGTATTTCTCGAAAGCCTTTATTGCTTCAGCAAATTGATAATCGAAATGCAAAGCCTTTCCCAAAATTAGCCAGGCCTCTTTTGGTGCCGATTTTTCCTTTATAGAATTTTCAACATGCTCAGTAGAAACAGCTTTTACAGCATTTTTTAATAATGGAATTGCCTTATGCTTGTCGAAATCGGAATAATAATAACAAAGTCCTGCTAAATAAGAAAAATTTGCATTTGAAGGCTCTAAAAGATTTAGTCTGTTAGCGTGCATTAGGGCAGTTTTATAGTTGCCTAAAGTCAACTGCCTATGGACTTCTCCAAATTCTTTTTTCTTATTTATTTTTTGAGCTTCTGAATATTGAAAGGAAATTGCTAATATTGCAATTAAAAGAATTGCTTTTTTCATAAGTTTTCCGTTTACGTTTTGGGAAAACAAAAATAAAAAAATATTCGGGATTTGAAACAAAAAAATGCCACTAAAACACAAATAGTATGGAAGAAAGATTTAATGAACTTGAAAAGCTAATTGGAGAAAACAACCAAATGATTGCAGATAAGATTGTAAATCTTGAAAAAACTTTGGGAATTGCTGCTCAAACTATTGAAAATATTGCAAAATCTAATATGCAAATGCAGAAAAAACTACAGGAACATGAAGATAAAATTGCTGAACTAACAAAGTATTCAGAACAACTTATTAAAATTAATCATCAGATAACCGAAAACATTTTGCGCCTTAATAAAAGAGAGCAATAATATTGTTATTTTTGCCATATTCTAAATTATAAAAATGAAATTTGTAGTTATTGAAGGCTTAGACGGCTCGGGAAAGTCAACACAAGTTAATCTTGTAAAAAAATATTTTGAGGATAACAATATATCTTACAAATACTTACATTTTCCAAGAACCAACGAACCATTTTTCGGTGAGCTTGTTGCTATGTTTTTAAGAGGCGATTTTGGAAGTCTCGATCAGGTAAATCCATATCTTGTAGCCATGATTTATGCCGGCGACAGAAAAGATGCCGATATTTTAATAAGAAAATGGCTTGATGAAAACTGCCTGGTTTTGGTTGATAGATATGTTTTTTCCAATATTGCTTTTCAATGTGCCAAATTAGAGAATAAAAACGAGAGAGAGAAACTAAAA
This sequence comes from Bacteroidales bacterium, assembly GCA_016936815.1. Taxonomy (GTDB): domain Bacteria; phylum Bacteroidota; class Bacteroidia; order Bacteroidales; family GWF2-38-335; genus GWF2-38-335. Next base: position 12,225 of record JAFGXD010000093.1, on the reverse strand, counting down.
AACTGGATTTTAGAATTGGAATTCAAGCACTTTGGAATAATAAAACCCAATTTAAGTATTTTCTTGGATGTACCTTTCGAATTTACTAAAAACAATCTCACAAATCAGAGACAAGGCGATGACCGAGATTATTTGAAAGGGAAAGTGGATATACACGAAGCAAATCTAGATTTTCAAAAGACAGTGAGAGATGTTTATCTCAATGCAGTTGAAAAGGAAGAAAATTTTTTCAAAATAGAATGTGCAGCTAACGGAGAAATGCTTCCAATAAACGAAATAAATCAGAAAATCATTCAAACCCTAATTCAACAAGGCATTGTGCGTTAACTATTCGTTAACACAAAAAACAGAAAAACTGTTGGTTTTTTAGTACAACCACAATACTTTTGACAAATAATCTAATAATTCAATCTATGTTTTCAGAAATAAAAAGACTGGGAAACTACAAAACAGATATTAAAACCATTGCAATCGTTTTACTGGGCTTGGTTTTTATTTTTTCCGGTTTTGTAAAAATTATTGAACCCATTTCTACTCGGGAAACTTTTCACGATTATTTGGGTGAAATGCTAAATCTAAAGCAATATTACCATGGAACAATGGTTTATTTGTTGGCAGGAATTCTCTTTTCAGCATTTGAATTTATTTTAGGAATTGCACTTGTAATAAGATTTAAACCAATTCTTACAATATGGGTTTCGTTATTGCTTATGGGATTTTTTACCTTTCTAACACTATTTTTGGCTGTAACCGACATACTTCCACATTGCGGCTGCCTTGGAGAAGCCTTAAAACTAAGCAATTGGGACACTTTCTTTAAAAATATTGCAATAATGATTCCTACATTATTTGTTTTTATTTGCAGGAAAAATTTTGCAGTAAGGAAAACAAGTTCAGGCGAATGGATAATAATTATCTTCGGGTTTATACTAATGATTGTTCTTTCTCTAATAAAATATTATTCCTAAATTATTAAAGATGAAAAATTTTGATTTAAGAAAAAGCGGTCTTGATTTACTAATGGAATTCAGCAGACTATTTATTGCTATTGTGTTTATTTACAGCGGTTTTGTTAAAGCTGTTGATCCACTTGGCTCTACTTACAAATTTTTGGATTATTTTCATGATGCTTTTGGAATTTTCGCATTAGACTGGGCTGCATTTCCACTTTCATTTTTGTTAGCTGCCGCTGAATTTGCTATTGGAATGAATCTACTTTTCGGAGTAAAAGTGAAAATTACCACAATTGCAGCATTTGCTTTTATGCTGATTTTCACACCACTTACCTTGTATTTGGCAATAGCTAATCCCGTTCACGATTGCGGTTGTTTTGGCGATGCACTAATCCTTAGCAATTGGGAGACATTTTATAAGAATATTATAATAGACGTATTTTTAATAATTATTTACCTTTTTAGAAATCGCTACAAAAAAGTATTTTCCTGCAAATGGGAATGGGTATTTGTGGGTTTTGCATTTCTGCTAAGTATAGGAATTTCTTTTGATGGATATAAAAACCTTCCAATGTTCGATTTCAGACCATATAAGATTGGTGCTCATATAAATCATGGAATGTTAATGCCTGAAGATGCTGTACCTCCAATTTATGAAACAAGTCTTTTATATACAAATTCAAAAACCGGCGAACAAAAAGAATTTACACTTGAAAACATGCCCGAGGGTGAAGAATGGCAATGGGATTCTACCATAAACAAATTAATTCAAGAAGGTTATTCCCCTCCTATTCACGATTTTAGTATTAAATCTAAAGATAGCGATATTACAGATTTAGTTCTGGCCGACCCAATGTACAACTGGTTATTAGTAGCTTGGGATTTGAAAACCACCGATATGGATGCATTTGTTAAAGCTAATGAAATTGCCAAATTTTGCAGAGAAGCAGGTATAGGTTTCCGTTGTCTTACTTCTACCTCCGATCAGGAAGTTGCTGAGTTTGTTAAAGAACTTGAAAAGCTGGTTCCTGAAGATACCAGTGCAGCAGCAATAAATACAGAAGCCGAAAAACAAGTTGTTTTTATTTATGAGAGAGAAGGGGAAATAATGGAAGTAACAATTGAAGATTCTGAACCCGATTCTTCATGGACTTTAGCAACCGTTGACACTATTTATATTGACCCCGTAATTCCCTCTAAAGTGGCTATTGAATTCTTTGGAACAGACCCTATTACGCTAAAAACAATTGTTAGAGCAAATCCGGGACTAGTTCTACTTAGAGACGGAATAATAATTGGCAAATGGCATTACAGGCATTTCCCTAATGTTGAAGATATTAAGGAAAATCATTTTATGGCAAATGCATTCGAAGATTATATTAACAATACAGGAACGCTCAACAACAAAATTATTTACTTATTGCTCTTATCGGTTTTTCTTCTTTACTTATCGTTTATTGTTTACTGGCGAAGAAGGTAGTAAGCAATTAAGCTATACGTGAATAACCTCACCATAGGCAGCAGCTGCAGCTTCCATAATGGCTTCAGACATAGTAGGATGAGGATGAATAGCTTTTATTATTTCGTGTCCTGTTGTTTCTAGTTTTCTTGCAACAACAATTTCGGCAATCATTTCCGTAACATTATCTCCAATCATGTGAGCACCAAGTAATTCGCCATATTTTGCATCGAATATAAGTTTCACAAAACCATCTCTTGCACCTGCCGAACTGGCTTTTCCTGAAGCAGTAAACGGGAACTTTCCAACCTTAATTTCATAGCCGGCATCAATGGCCATTTGTTCGGTAAGCCCAACAGAAGCTATTTCAGGACTGGTATAAGTACAACCCGGAATATTCTTGTAATCAACAGGTTCGGGTGAATGACCTGCTATTTTCTCAACACAAGTAATTCCTTCGGCAGAAGCAACATGAGCAAGAGCATGTCCATGCACTATGTCGCCAATGGCATAAACACCTTCAACATTGGTTCTGTAAAATTCATCAACCTTAATTTTTCCTTTTTCAAGCTCTATTCCAAGTTCTTCAACACCAATACTTTCGAGATTTGGACTAATTCCAACTGCAGAAAGAACTATTTCAGCATCAACAATTTCTTCCCCTTTTTTGGTAGTTATTGTGGCTCTGCAAATATTATCAACTATTTCAACTTTTTCTACTGAAGAAGAAACCATTACATCAATACCAATTTTCTTAAACGACCTTCCAAGTTGTTTAGCAACTTCTTCGTCCTCGTTTGGGACAAGAGTAGGCATAAACTCCACAATAGTTACTTTAGTTCCCATAGAATGATAGAAAAAAGCAAACTCGCTACCAATAGCACCCGAACCAATAACTAGCATAGATTCAGGAAGTTTCTCCAAAGTTAGAGCTTCTCGGTAGCCAATTATTTTTTTTCCGTCTTGTTTAAAGTTCGGCATTTCTTTAGATCTTGCTCCGGTTGCCAGAATTATATGATTAGCAGACACTTCAGTACTTGTACCATCTTCTTTTGAAACCAGAACAGTTTTGTTATTAATCAGCTTTCCAAAACCCTGAACAACTTCAATTTTATTCTTTTTAAAAAGGTATTGAATTCCCTTGCTCATTCCATCGGCTACTGATCTTGATCTCTCAATAACTTTAGAGAAATCGGCCGAAACTTCACCATTAATACTTATTCCATAATCGGAAGCATGCTTCAAATAATTAAATACCTGAGCCGATTTTAATAAAGATTTTGTAGGAATACAGCCCCAATTAAGGCAAATTCCGCCCAATTCTGATTTTTCAATTACACCAACTTTCATTCCAAGTTGGGAAGCCCTTATTGCAGCAACATAACCACCGGGACCACTACCAATAACAACAAGATCGAAATTCATTATTTTTAATTTTAAATTATCTTTGCGAAAATACTAGTTTCTTTTTTAAAACCAATCCTAAAAACCAAATTGTAATCCAATTAAACCAACCACAAATCCCACGGCAATATTAATAATTTTCATATACAGAAAACTCCGTTTAGATTCAGCAAACAAAGGTAATGAACCATGTCCGTCTTGCACAATAGAATTAGCCAGCAGAATACTTAAAGGAATGCTTCCGGAAACAAACAAGGAAACAAAAACCAAATGCGGTCCCGATTCGGGAATAATTCCAATTAGCACAGCCACAAGCAAAACGTAAAAATGGTTATCAACAATCCACCCGGAAAAATCGGCATATTCGAAAAGCAAGGAAATAGCCACCAAAGCTCCAAAAGTCCAAAGAAAGATTTTAAGAAAGTGTTTCTTTATTATGTGTCCCCATAAGTGTTCAGTAAGAAAATGGTCGGGAACGGTAACAATAATAAATAGAGCAATTAAGGATATTATCAGAAAAGTTATTTTAAACCAATTCCAATTACCATGATTATGAGAATCTTCTTCTTCTACAGCAGCATGTTCATGCGATTCAGTCTGAGTACATTCCTCATGATTATGCTCATCGGAATGAATATGAGAAACATCAATTTCGTGTCCTGAAAAACCCAAAATACCATTTTTATGCTCGTGTGCAATTACGTTTGTAAACAAAGCAAAAACGAATAGCAAAGTGCCGGCAAGCAAAATTGCCCTATGGAAAGAAATATGTTTTAAATTCTCAATAATTTGCTTCCATGCAAAACATTTGCAAGCCTGTTCTTCTTCGTGAATTACCAAATGAAACTCCTTATTCTTCATAAAGGATTTCCGTTTCACAAAAACATTAACCAAAAGACCTGTAATAATTGCCAAAACAAAAGAAGCAATAAAAATAATTAAGGCTTCCCGAGGCATCATTGAAAGCATAAAATATGCTTCATCACCTGAAGTAGCAATCATAGTGGCAACCAAAGCCCCAAAATTTACAATGTTGTGAGTATAAAGAGAAACAACAGTATAAACGCCCATGCAGCCGGGAATTACTCCAAGCAAAGCAGAAACAAAAACCTGAAGGAATCCTGATTTACGAAGAGGCTTACTCCATTTTCCCCTAGTTTGCACATTAATGTACTCAATTATGAGCATCATAGCCAGCACGAAGCTAGTGATAATCAGAGTATTTTGAATTACGTCCTTAAACATTATTAAGATTCATTTTAAATAACAAAAGTAAACAATCTTAATAAGCAAACAAATAATTTGAAAAGATAATTTCGATAATACTGAAATGAAAGTTTGAAAAATTTGTTTGTCGTTTTGTTGTTTGTCGTTTTGTCGTTATGCCGTTTGTCGTTTTGTCGTTTGTTGTTATGTTAATGCCCAACTTAAAACTAAAAACTAATTTACATGCAATGAAAAAACTTTTCAACCAATTTTCTTATTTCCTCATGTTTTCCGAACAATTCTTCACTCATATTCTGATCGTTGTAGGTCTTTAGTTTCTTAGCTAAATTATCTATGTATCCTGCAGGAAAAACTCCATTTTTTTCAAAAAATTCTCTTTTTTCAATCAATGCAATAGCGGAATCGAAACAGGAAGCAGGCAGAGAATCTAATTCTGATAGTCTTTTCTTATTTTCTTCCTTAAATATATTTACATTAACATAGAGTTTTTCAGCAAGTTTTAGGCTATCTTTCATTTCTAGTCCATGTTGAGCAGCAACACAAATAGCAGCAAGAGTACCGTAGATATCGGCAGAACCGTCGGGGGAACGTAATTCAACGGTTTGTTTGCCATATATTTCAGGGACTGATTTTTGTTGTGGGTTTACATCTGAAATCATTCCTGTACCGGCATTCCAACCAAGAGGAACGCGAACAAGGACTGATCGATTTCTATCTCCCCAGCAAATATTTGTAGGAGCTTCCTGATGAGGGACAAGTCGCAAATATGAAGTTGGAATTGTATTTCCAAAAGCTGTAATTGGTTTAGCTAAATCAAGAATTCCGGCGATAATCTTTTTTGCAGTATCGGTAAGACCATTTTTATCGGCCATAACATTTTTGCCGTCTTTTTCAGCCAAAATATGAAAATGCATACCGGATCCGGCTTTCCCAACAGTAATTTTAGGAGCAAAACTTAGGTTAACACCATAATCATCTCCCAAATTTCTTAAAATCCATTTAGCAATTACCAAATAATCGGCAGCTTCTTCAACATCCATGGGCAAAAATTCTATTTCATGCTGTTCGTAAGTTTCGGTATCAGTAGAGAAATTACCTACCTCAGAATGTCCATATTTAACCAAACCGCCACATTTTGCTATTAGCTGCAAGGCCTCGTTACGAATGCAATCGTAAGAAGTAAAAGGAGGCGATGCATGGTATCCCTTTTGGTCAACTGCAGGATATAAATTCTTCTTTTCACCAACCACATAATATTCTAACTCTCCCAAAGCCTTCATTTTTAAGCCTGTAGCTTTCATAAACTCAGCATGTGCTTTTTTAAGAATGTATTCAGGAGCTGATTCAAGTGGTTTTCCTTCATTATTATAAAAACTACAAAGAATATCCAAAGTAGGAACTTCGGTAAAAGGATTTACAAAAGCGGTTTTATATCTTGGAACCACATACAAATCGCTTGATCCGGCTTCAACATAGGAAAAAAGACTTGAACCGTCTACCCTTTCACCGGATGATAAAATATTGATTAGATGATCTTTACTGCTAATAACAAAATTCAGGGACTTCAATCTACCATCTTCAGCCACATATCGCAAATTAAGCATCTCAATTGCGTTTTCTTCGGCAAATCGCACAATATCTTCCATAGTAAACTCACAGGCAGGCTTTTGCAAATGTCGAACCAAAGGATTCGGATTCATTTTAATATCAATTTCCTTCATTTTCTTTCGGTTTTTTTGTTAATAAACTGTTGATAAAAATACTGATTTTTCTCATATCAGCAATTTTTATTAGTATGTTTTATAAATTGATTGGAAATTTTGTTATTTTTTTAAAATACATGTTCTATTTTTACACCCTATGTTTTTCATTTTTTCAAAAATACTATTGTTTCTTATTCAGCCGGTAACATGGATTGTAGTCTTACTGGCAATATCTTTGTTTAGCAAAAGACGAGTTTTAAAGAAGAAATGTCTTATTGCTTCAATTATAATACTGATGTTTTTCTCAAATTCATTTATAGTAGATGAAGTTATGAGAGCATGGGAGGTTGATACAGTGGCTTGGGAACAGGTTGATAACGATTACGATTACGGAATTGTGTTGGGAGGATTGGTTTCTTACGATGAAGAATATGACAGGATAAATTTTCTACGTTCAAACGATCGTCTTATGCAGGCTTTGGAGTTATACAACCGCGGAAAAATAAGTAAGATTTTTATTTCAGGGGGTTCTGGGATGATAGATCTTCCCGACTTTAAAGAAGGTAAAATACTAAAAGAATTTCTGGTAAGAAGCGGAGTAAAAGCCGAAGATATTGAGGAAGAATCGATTTCAAGGAACACTCATGAGAATGCTGTAGAAACAAAAAAAGCGATTTTTTTAAAAGGCCATAATCCTAAATGTCTGTTAATTACCTCTGCATTTCACATGCGGCGGGCTTTAGCATGTTTCCACAACGAAGGAATGTATCCCGATGCATTTGTAACCGACCGGTATTCGGGTCCGCGAAAATACAGTCTTGATCATTTGTTTTTACCTAGCATAAACGCTATGGTACAGTGGAATATGATTTTGAAAGAAATGGTAGGATATGTTGCATACGATTTTGCGGGATATTTATGATGATAATTTTTTATTCTTCTTACTTTTTTCTACAACAAAAAACAAGGCAAAAAATCAACATAGAAACCAAATTGTGATTTGTTAACTTATCAATTTCTATTAGAAGCTAATTATCCAATTTAAAAATAGTATTATCTTCGTTGCGTTAAATAAACGACTTACAAGCCTTTTATGAAAAACTACAAATTTCTTAATAATATTGGCGGTTGGATTGCTTTTCTTATTGCCTTTGTAACATATTTGCTTACTCTTGAACCAACTTCAAGCTATTGGGATTGTGGCGAATTTATTGCCTCTGCTTATAAATTGGAAGTGGGACATCCACCCGGAGCTCCTTTTTTTATGCTTCTGGGTAGATTCTTCTCATTCTTTGCTTTTGGAGATGTTGAATTAGTTGCAATGTGGGTTAATGTCTTGTCTGCTTTGGCAAGTGCTTTTACTATTTTGTTTTTGTTTTGGACTGTTACTTACCTTGCTAAAAGAATTCTTGCTGAACCCGAGAATGAACCTAAAGGTGCAAATCTAATCCTGGTTTTAGGTGCGGGTTTTGTTGGGGCTTTAACTTATACTTTTTCCGACACTTTCTGGTTCTCTGCTGTTGAGGGTGAGGTATATGCTCTTTCTTCATTTTTTACAGCTTTTGTTTTTTGGGCAATTTTAAAGTGGGAAAGTGTGGCCGAAAAACCCGGAGCCGACAAATGGATTGTTCTTATTGCATACATGATGGGTCTTTCAATAGGTGTCCATCTGCTTAACTTGCTGGCAATTCCTGCAATTGTGTTTGTTTATTATTTTAAGAAATTTAATATCAACTGGAAAGGAATAATTGCAGCTTCCATTCTTTCTGTCGTCTTATTAGCTGTTGTGCAGTATGGAATAATTCAGGGCTTATTTGTTGTTGCGGCTAATTTCGAACTTGTTTTTGTCAATTCTCTTGGCTTGCCTTTCTATTCAGGTTTAATATTTTTTATTATATTATTATTCAGCACTTTAGCCTTAGGATTGTATTTTTCTCAATTTAAAAAGAATATTTACTTAAATACTGCTTTCTTTACTCTTGCCGCTATCTTATTAGGAATTCCATTTATGGCACACAACACATTACTTGCTGTATTAATGATTGCTGCAATTATAGCTGCCGGCTATTTTCTTTTCAAAAAATCGGCTAAAATGCTAAACCTTGCTTTGTTGTGTTTTACGGTAATACTTATAGGTTATTCAACTTTTGCCACAATAATGATTCGGTCCCTTGCCAATCCTCCAATGGACGAAAATAATCCCGAAAATGTTTTTGCCTTACTCGATTATTTAAACCGGGAACAATATGGAGACCGCCCCTTGTTTTACGGTCAATACTATACCGCTGAGGCTGTGGAATATAATGAAGGAAGCCCAAAATATTATCCTAACAAGGAAACAGGAAGGTATGAAGTTTACGATTACAAATTAGATATTGAATACTCACCTGAATTACAAACAGTCTTCCCAAGAATGTATAGCTCCACCCCAAGTCATATTAAACAATACGAAAGTTGGGCAAGTGTTGAAGGCTCCATGGTTAGCGCAACTGTAAAAAGAAGAGACCCAAATACAGGTAGAATTGAGGAAATGAAGGAACCTATATTGAAACCTACTTTTAGAGAAAACCTTAGTTTCTTTTTCAATTATCAGCTAGACCATATGTATTTTAGGTATTTTATGTGGAATTTCTCAGGACGACAAAACGATATTCAAAGTCATGGTGGGGTTTTTAAAGGTAATTGGATTACAGGTATTCCTGCTATAGATAATTCTAAAATTGGCTCTGAAGAAAATATGCCGGATTTTATGAAGAATAACCCCGGTAACAATAAGTATTATCTTCTACCTTTTATTCTTGGACTTTTGGGGCTGGTTTATCAGTTTTCAAAAAACAAAAAAGATGGGGTTATTGTTGGGCTATTGTTTTTCCTTACGGGAATAGCTATAGTTATTTACTTAAATCAGACTCCATTACAGCCTCGGGAAAGAGACTACGCCTATGCAGGTTCTTTCTATGCTTTTTCAATATGGATTGGATTGGGATTACTTATGGTTTATTCAGGTTTGGTTCAATTTATGAAAAAGAAATTTGCTTCCATTGCTTCAACTTTGGTTTGTATTGTTCTTGTTCCTATTATTATGGCAAACGAAAATTGGGACGACCACAACCGATCGGCTCGATATACAGCCAGAGATCTTGCAAAAGCTTATCTGGATTCATGCGAACCAAATGCCATTCTTTTTACAATGGGCGATAACGATACTTTCCCACTTTGGTATGTGCAGGAAGTTGAAGGTTATAGAACTGATGTTCGGGTTGTAAACCTAAGTCTTCTGGGCATGGACTGGTACATTAATCAAATGAGAAATAAGGTATATAACTCCGATCCTGTTCCTTTTACCATGCCTCATAAAAAATATATGACCGGAACGCGCGATTTAATTCTTGTTGAAGATATTAACCGCTTAAGCGAAGCCGGTGCATTCAGAACAAGAGAGTCGGCAGAAATTGTTAGAAATTTGCTTTTGGGAAAGTTCTATTCTAAAAATAACTTAGTTGAAAAATACAAAGAAATCTATAATGAGCTTATTTCTTTGCTTTCTAAATCTGAAATGCCACAAACAAAACCTAACGATTATGAAAAAATTTCAGCAGGTGCAGATAATTTCGACCCATTCAATTTAGATTACTATCTTGATTTATTGCAAAATGAAGAATTCGTAAAAACCTTTAATCTTAAAACTGATGAAATTTCTGCTATTTCTACCAAAAATAAAAAATTGCTTACTGATATTTTTAAAATGGAAATGCCTCTTAAACTTGCTATGGATTTTGTTCAAAACGACAATGAAAATACAATTTATCCCGGAAATGAATATCACTATCTGCCTTCAAGGAAACTGAGTATCCCTATAGATAAAGAAATGATTATTAAAAAAGGAATTGTTTCTGCCAAAGATTCTGCTAGAATTGTTGATCAAATAATAATAAATGTTCCGGCAGATCAAAGAACATTTCAGAAAAACTTTATGATGGTTTTTGATTTGCTTGCTAATTATAATTGGGAAAGACCAATATATTTCGCGCTAACAGTTGGCTCAGAAAATTTCCTTCACTTGCATAATTATTTGCATTTGGAAGGTTTGGCGTTACGAATTTTACCAATTAAATCTGATGTACCCAAATCGGTAATGATTCAAACCAATAAAATTGGCAGTGTTAATGCCAATGTAATGTATACTAACATTATGGAAAAATGGCAATATGGAGGAATGAATAACCCTTCTGTTTATCTCGATGAAAATAACAGAAGTATGATGATGTATATGAAAACTATTTTTTCAAGACTTGCCGATGAATTAATAGTTAATGGAGAAATTGAAAAAGCCATTGAAGTTCTTGAAAAAGCCAATTACGAGCTTCCCGCAGATAAAACAGGTTATTCATATGTAGATTTAAGCTTGTTAAAATCACTATATTTGGCTGATGATTTTGTTAAAGCTAAAGATTTATTACAAAAAATTGAAAATCAATTTATTGCTGAGAAGAAATATTATATGTCTTTAGACAAGAAGTTTGTTAATATTGCTGCTGAAAAAATCAAAGGTGTTGAACATCTTCTTCAAATTACAGGTAGTTTTGCAATATTGCTTGGTGAAGCAAATCCACGTGAATTTATTACTGAGGAAAAATTAGATTATTTAAGTATGGCTAAGGATTTTAGAGAAATTAGTTTGGAATACTTTAAGTTGACTTACCCTGAACAAGAAGAAATAATTGATTTTCTGAACCTAACAAAAGCTGTAAAAGACATAATGATTGGCTTACCTGAAGACATGAAGAAAGTATTTGGAATGGATTTATTTAGTACTGAAAAATGGTTTTTTAATTCCGAGAAAGAAACCTTAAATAATTTTTCGGAATACGTAGTAAAGAGCTTAGGCAATGAAGATGATAAGTTAAGAATTGCAAACTTTTTTAGCCGAATTATTGAAGTGCGAGAAAACAAAGAAGGAACTAATCACCTGAAATGGTTTGTAAATCTAAACAATTACCAATCTGCAATGCTGGTGGAATTTGTAATCATTAATATTAATATTTAATGTGGCCCAAATCATCATATTTATTGGGTAAAATTTATCCATCTGCCATTTGGAAAATACCTGTTGATAAAAAAACCGTATTCCTTAGTTTCGACGATGGACCGCATCCGGAAATAACCCCAAGAGTTCTTGATTTACTTGATTCACACAATGCACAAGCCAGTTTTTTTTGTGTTGGCAAAAATGTTGAAAAATATCCTGGAATATATTCTGAAATCTTAAAAAGAGGTCATGTTACCGGCAACCATACCTTTTCGCATTTAAACGGTTGGAAGACAATTAATAAAGATTATTTTGAGGATATTAAAAAAGCTTCTCAATTAATTGATTCTAATTTATTTAGACCACCTTATGGAAGAATAAAAACTTCACAATTGTGGAAATTAAAAAAAGATTACAAAATTATTATGTGGGATGTTTTAAGTATGGACT
>JAFGXD010000092.1 GCA_016936815.1 Bacteroidales bacterium | reverse complement strand
AGATGCCCTGTTTTTGAAATGTGTGAAAACGATTCTATTGACACAGACATGGATGGAGTGAATGACAATGTGCAGCCCGGTCCTGCCGGAGTCTGGAAATTTGATTTAAGAAACGATCCTTCCGTTAACAAAGATGGACTAAACACAGTAATAGGAACATTATATGATACACTTACAAACGAGAATCTCTCAAATTTTATTGGTCCATACGGCATGGGGTGGTTTCCCGGCTACGCAATTGATATTGAGACCGGAGTTAGACTAAATATGGGTTTTGCCGAAAACTCTTGGTTTAGCTCAGAGAATGGAGCCGATATGCTTTGGAATCCCACCTCTACACTTTATAGCAGTCTTTGGGAGAGTTCGGGCGGAACAGCAGGATATCCGTATTTGGGCGGAATGCATTATATCTATATTTTTGGAGAAAACTATATTGAAACAACCGAAGCTAGGGAATTCCCATTGTACGATGCCGGAAAAACTGCTTTCGAAAGAATGCAACCGGGAGTAACAAATGGCAAGAGAGAGGTTTTTAGAAATGCTATGTGGGTAGCTATACCATACCTCAATCCCGACTTTGAGCTACTGGCAACAGATGTTACAGTTAAGATAAGAATGGCGAACCCATACCAGCTAAGATTTGATGGATATGGCACCTTAGACAGTCTGAATAATTGTTTGCCAATGTGGAAAATAGACCTATCAAATTTTAGTGCAGTACCGGAATCTGAATTAACAAAGTCTAATGTTACTACATATCCGAATCCTGCAGACGATTTAGTAAATATTTTATTTCCAATTGAACAAAGTCAGGAAACCAATATTGAAATATGGGACATAAGCGGCAGACAAGTCAGCACTAATAGTTTTAGAATAATTTCTAAGTCGGAAAGTCATTACCAATTAGACATTTCAAAAATGAAGAAAGGAGCATATTTTTATTCCATTTCAACAAAAGGCAAGAGACTTTATACCGATAAACTATTAATTGTTAGATAAATAATATCTAACTATTATGGTTGTTGTAAATTCTAAATAAGCAAATCGACTGCCAATAATTTAATAAAACCTATTTCTTTTGCTGAAAAATTTGTAGTTTTGGGCGGAAAACAAAAAAAGCCGAAATGAAAATAATTAAAGTTAGCGATCAGCTTACCAAAAAAGATTTCCACGATACAATAAGGGAAATTTACAAAAACGACAAAACTTGGGTATGTCCTTTGGATGTTGAGATTGAAGGAATTTTTAATCCTGAACGAAATTCTTCATTCAAAAAAGGTGAAGCTGAACGTTGGATTCTAATAGATACTAACGGAAAAAAGATTGGTAGAATAGCTGCTTTTTACGACAAAAACAAAGCATACAATAACGATCAGCCGACCGGCGGAATTGGTTTTTTCGAGTGTATCGACAATCAGGAAGCTGCTAATTTGCTTTTCGACACAGCAAAAAACTGGCTTAATGAAAAAGGTATGCAGGCAATGGACGGCCCGGTAAATTTTGGTGAAAATATAAATTACTGGGGATTGTTAATTGAAGGATTCACTCATCAGGGTTATGGAATGCAATATCATCATCCATATTACAAAGCACTTTTCGAAAAATATGGTTTTCAAATATATTTTGAGCAATTTACTTACCACAAAAACCTTAACGAACCATTTCCGGAAAGGCAGGAGAAATTTGCGAGACATGTTGGTACAAAAGAAGGATATAGTTTTGAGCATTTTAGTTACAAGAACAAAGAGAAATACATACAAAACATAGTTGATATTTTTAACACTGTTTGGGCTGATTTTCATGAAGATTACACGCCATTGCAATATGATGATATTTTGCTGATGTTTGAAGAGTCGAAGCAAGTAATAGTTGAGGAATTTATTTGGTTTGCCTACGATAACGGAGAACCTGTAGCAATGGTAGTTTGTTTTCCCGATGTAAATCAGGTTCTAAAAAAACTAAATGGCAAATTAACTTTGGTAAATAAAATAAAGTTTGCATTAAACAAGAAGAAAATTAATAGGGCGAGACAATTGATTACAGGAGTTATTCCTTCTCATCAAAAAACATATATAATAGGAGCTTTGTTTATGTCTATGATAGATGGATTACGTAAGAATAATATTCAGGAGCTGGAAATGTCGTGGGTTGGAGACTATAATGTAACCGTTAACAAAATCTATCAAATGATGGAGCTTCCTGTAGTAAAAAGACATGCCACCTATCGTTTCCTATTCGACCAAAATGCTGAATTCAAAAGGTTCACAAATGAAAAAGCGCCAAAGAGTGAAAAATTACATAAGAAAGACGCATAATTTTTTTGAGATTTCAATTTCTTATCGTACTTTTGCAGTCCAATAATTTTTTGATTCAAAAAGAACAACAAAATGAAAACAGGAATACATCCGGAAAATTACAGAATGGTTTGTTTTAAAGACATGTCAAATGACCATACATTTCTTACAAAATCTACAACAAACAGTAAAGAGACAATAACTATTGATGGAGTTGAGTATCCTCTAATCAAGATAGAAATTTCTAACACTTCACACCCTTTCTATACCGGAAAAATGAAACTTGTTGATAGCGCAGGTCGCGTTGACAAATTCAGAAACCGTTACTCAAAGCATTACGATAAAAAAGATACTGAAAAGTAAAAATAAAAATATTTTCTTTGAGAAATCATGGTTGAATTTCAGCCATGATTTTTTTTTAATCATAAAAGCTCCAGGAGATACCAAATTTAAACACCCTTATATTTGCCGGATAATGTAATGCTAAAAAGTAATTTGGGTTAAGTAATCCTTCATTGAGATGTTCCATTTTAAAGAAAAACCTCGATCTTTTAAGTTTTATATTAATAAACAAATCAATGTAAGGATAATTTCCCAATAGTTTTTCTTCTTGATTATAAAAAGATCCCAAAGCTGGGCTATATCCCATAGCATAGAAATTGGAGTTATATCTCAATTCAATTCCGCTAATTAAATCCATATATCCACCAGTAACTTTAAAATTAACGGGAAATTTCCAGAAAATAGTGTGTTTCAACAGAATTTTAGGAAGGCTCAAAGCTTTTTGATTTCCTGATTCCTGATAAAACATAGTATTATTGAAATGAAATTTGCCTTTTGAGAAGTTTTTGTCCAGTGAAATCATAAATGCTTGAAAAGTCGATTTTTCCTGCAAAGCAGTCATCTCTGAATTAAAATAGACATGATTATCTAGTAGGTAATAATCAATTTCCAGATTAAATTTCAATTTAGAGTTATTGTATCCTGTTCTGAGGTTTGTTATTTGCTTATCAGTAAAATTCTCATCTCTAATAAAGTGATTAGAAATGCAGTGTTGCTCCAAAAAGTCGGGTGTAATGGTTTTAAAGCTTAAGTTTCCATAAATAAATGAAGTATCTGTTTTTAGTTGTTTCTTAAGCAGTAAATTTCCAAAAACATTATCTTTATAATAGCCTGATATTGTATATTCTGTTTGAATGCATATGTTGAATTTTTCTGATTTTGAGATATTTAATTGACCTTTAAGACCATTAGATACGAATTGGGTATCTGTTGCGTAATAATAGAAGTAAGAATTGAAGTACTTACGAAACTGATTAGTAAAACCGGCAATTAGTTGAAATTTATTTGATGAATTGTTATTGATTTTAATGCCTATGAAGTTGTTTAACTTTAATAAATTAATAGAATCTTTGGTTTTATCGTACCTAAACAAAACATCATATAGAGTAGAATCTGTATTATCTTCTGAGTAGATTCTGTAGTTTGTTGAGAAATCAAGATTATGAATTAAGGAAAACTTCGATTTTAGAGATTTAACAACAATAGTATCTTTAACGAAAGTCTTATTTGCTTTACCAATTTTCATTTCTTGGGAAAGAAACATTGTGCTTGTATTTATTTTTGAGAAAGCATCAGATAGCCAGACAGTCATTCCTGCAGTTTCCCAACCGGAAGAATCAGTAACAAAAGCATCATTAGTAATTCCACCACTTTGATGAAGGTTAATTCTAATTAGTTTTAGTTCAGCAAAAAGGGAATACCTGTGATTGCTGTATGCAGAGAAGAAGTTAATAGAGAAATTTTTAGTAGTTTGGCGAAGGTATTGGCCAAGGGAATTAATAAGGTTATACTGAAACCCAATATTTAGGTTTTTATTTACATTTTGCGTATGAAGAATACCCAGGGAGTATTCTTTGTTTCCACCTCCTGTATAATTAAGTAATGTAAAGGGTTTTCTTGTATTAAAGAAGAAAAAATCGTTGGGATAGTATAAATTGAATGGATTCAAGAAGAAGAAATCTGTTTGCAACAATTTCAGGTTAAGTTGATTAGAAATAGCTTCCTGCCCCAGATTTCCTAGAAAAGTATTGGAGACTGACTGTTTTTGTGCTGGGTTATGAATATTGAAGTCGACAATTGAAGTGTCGATAGCTGCAGGGTAGATATTGAAATTAGAAAGGGATTTAGAAACAATAATTGAGTCTTGAGACTGGGAAAAAGTCTTAAGAAAGAATAGAAGAGATAATGCGATATATAATAGAAATTTGGTCAATTTATTTTTTTTAGCGAAAGTAGTAAATAAAAGGCAAAAAAGAGCAAAAAAAAACCCACCGAAAAATCGGTGGGTTAAAAAAATCGGCAACGACCTACTCTTCCACGCAAACGCAGTACCATCGGCGCAAATGGGCTTAACTTCTCTGTTCGGAAAGGGAAGAGGTGGAACCCCATTGCAATAGTCACCTAAAGCTTTTCTGCTGATAAACAGCCAATATTTTAAAAAACGTACTAGAAGAAATAAGGAAAGATTTATATAGAAAGCTACGGGTAATTAGTACTGCTTGGCTTTGACGTTACCGCCTTTACACCTACAGCCTATCAACGTCCTAGTCTTGAACGACCCTTAAAGGAGACCTCATCTTGAGGGAAGCTTCGCACTTAGATGCTTTCAGTGCTTATCTTTTCCAAACATAGCTACCCTGCGATGCAGCTGGCGCCACAACAGGTACACTAGAGGTTTGTCCAACACGGTCCTCTCGTACTAATGTCAGGTCCTCT
>JAFGXD010000091.1 GCA_016936815.1 Bacteroidales bacterium | reverse complement strand
TTCCTGGACTCTACACAGCTCAAAGACGAGCAAAAGAAATTGAAACTCAAATGGCGAATAATTTCTTACAAATCAAAACAATAGAAATTAAAAAAGAGGTTTCTTCTTTGTATTTTAAAATTCAAAACCTTAAAAACAAACAACTGTTTCTTGCTAATCTTCTTACTACTTACGAAAATCTGGCAAAAAATTCAAAAACAGAAAAAGAACTCGGCAATATAAATAACCTCGATTTACTTGATATTCAGTTTACAAAACAACAATTCTACCTAAAAATTAAAGCTATTGAATCCGAAATAAAATCAAATTTCATCTTACTTCAAACAATAATGAATTATAAAGACAGCTTTAACATTGTTGCTGAAAATGAAATTATTGCAGAAAACTTCTCAGATTCCAATCTTAATATTTCTTTGGAAATGTTTACGCTTGAAAACGCTTTGGCTGGAACAAATATCAAAATTGAAAAGAGAAAAACTTTGCCCAATTTTTCAATAAACTATTACATTGGGACAAATCATTATACTAATTCCGATTATTATCATGGTTTTGAAATTGGCATTGCTTTTCCACTTTTTTATGGAAATCAAAAAGCACAAATTAAATCATCGGTAATTGCCTTAGAATCTCAAAATCAATTAAATGAATACAAATCTCAGCTGCTTTATAATAAAATTATGCAATACAATATTGAAATTGAAAAACTTAAAGAGCAAATAGATTTTTATCAGAATTCCGGAAATCAATTGAAAGATGAATTGGTAAGAACAGCGACAAAGCTCTACGAATTGGGGGAAATTGATTTGAAAAGACTAAACATGAGCCTTGAAAACGCATTGCAAATTCAAATGGAATATTTGGAAAATGTTTACAATTACAATATTAAAATGATAGAACTAATTTATTTAACCAACTAATAATATGAACTTTAAGATATATTTTTTCATTATTACATTGTTTTTTGTTTCCTGTAGCAACAGCAGCGAAGAAAATTCTGAATCTGAAACACAAACAACAAACATTACAATTACCAAGGAGCAATTTGCTCAGGAAAATATGAGGTACGGTCAGGCTTCATTTATGAAATTCACCAATGAGGTGAATTGCAACGGAAATATTGTTCTTCAGCCTATTGGCATTTTCGAAATTAATCCTTCTGTGCCCGGAAAAATCAAAAATATTTTAGTAAGAACAGGCCAATTAGTTAAAAAGGGACAAATTCTGTTCGAAATTTCAGGAAACGAAATAATTGAAATTCAGAGAGGTTTTGCAGAAGCTGCCGGGGTTTTATTTCGATTAGAATCGGAATATAAAAGAACCAAAGCCTTATACGACGATAAAATTATTTCCGAAAAAGACTTTATGGCCAAAGAAAGCGAATACAAAATTGCAAAAGCAAACTATTCAGCACTTAAGCTTAAAGTATATTCAATGGGGTTGAATACCACGGAAATAGAAAAAGGGGAGTTTTACAATTCATACAGAATAAAATCTCCTGTTGAAGGATACATTTCAGCGATAAATATTTCTAATGGAAAATTCGCTGAGCAGGAAACTTCAATTGCCGAAATAATAGATCCTACAAAATTTCACTTACACTTAAACATTTTCGAAAAAGACGTTAGCAAAATTGCTGTAAATCAATTTATAGTA
The DNA here is from genome assembly GCA_016936815.1 of Bacteroidales bacterium. Classification (GTDB taxonomy): domain Bacteria; phylum Bacteroidota; class Bacteroidia; order Bacteroidales; family GWF2-38-335; genus GWF2-38-335. The sequence continues at coordinate 32,157 of JAFGXD010000091.1, read as the reverse complement.
TTTCGATTAATAAATAATACCAAATTCGAATATAATGCAAAAATTAGTTTTATTGGAAAAACTATTAATCCTGAAACAAAAACAATTTCTGTATTTGCAGATTTGGAAAATACGGATTTCGCAAATCTTATAAACAATATATATGTTGAGGCGAAAATTATTACCGAATCCGATTCCGCAATGGCAATACCGGATGAAGCCATTATTTACTCCGAAGAAGAAGCATTTGTATTGGAATTTGTGACCGAAAATGAAACCGAAATTGAATTTAAAAAAGTGAAAATTGAACCTGGAAGAAAAAACAATGGTTATACTGAGATAATTGGCAACAAAATTCCGGAAAAAATTCTAACAAGCGGAACCTATAATATTATTTTGTAACATTTTCTCTTTTTTGATTTCCTAAACTTCCAACCTCACAAAAAACAAACTCAATACCAAAGACTAACATTTCATCAAAAAGGAACTTGTTATTATGGATTTTTCATTTTTTTGTATCATTATTACATTGAAATAAAAAATTAACAAGAAAACCATGAAACAATTCTGCATCTTACTGATGATTAGTCTATTAATTGGACTAACCACAAATTCACAAACCATAAAAAAAGGCAAATACGAAAAACAATGGCAAAAAATTGATAGCCTTGAAAGAAAAGGCCTTCCAAAATCGGCTCTGGAAGTTGTGGAAATTATTTACACCAAAGCCAAAACCGACAAGGAACATGGGGAGTTTATTAAGGCCATTATGCACAAATTAAAGTTCAAAAACAATGTTGAAGATGGTGGATTTGCTCAAATAATTATTGACTTGAAAAAGGAGGTTGAAACCGCTGAATTTCCTAATAATGCAATTATGCACAGTCTTTTAGCCGAATTATATCACATGTATTATCAATATAACCGTTGGAAATTCTACAATAGAACCGAAACTGCCAATTTTAATAACAACGATATTGAAACCTGGTCGCTTAACCAACTTTTCGATGTGGTTATTAAACACTATATGCTTTCTCTTGAAAAAACCGAAGATCTGCAAAAACTCGACAAATCTGTTTACGATGAAATAATTGTTAAAGGCACTCACAATAATGAAATGCGCCCTACTTTGTTCGATTTTCTTTCGCACAAGGCTTTGGATTTTTTTAAAAGTTCAGAATCTTCTTTAAATCGTCCGGCAGATCGTTTTGAACTTATAGGTGAAGAATACTTTAAAAATGCTTCCGGTTTTTCTCAACTGAATTTTACATCAAATGACACATTGTCGCTGCATTTTTATGCTATTCAGATATACAGAAACTTGCTAAAATACCGACTCGAAGAAAATAATACTTTGGCTCTGGTTGATGTGGACTTGGAAAGACTTGAATTTGTTTACAAAAACTCTAAACACGGTTTGGCCGATAGTCTGTACCTAAATGCTTTAATGGAAATGAAATCAACATTTTCGGGATCACCGGCATTAGGTGCAGTTCTGATTAAAATTGCTGAACAATACGAATATCTGGGAAAGAAGTATTCTGCCCTTAATCCTACAACTTACAAATACCGGAATTATAACAAACAAGCTTTAGATCTTGCCAATCAAATAATTAGCACTTATGCCGGAACTTACGAATCCGACCGTGCAACTGCTCTTAAATATCGTCTGGAAAACGGAAGTCTTAGTATGGATGCAATGTCTGCTATTACGCCAAATATGCCTTTTTCTGTTAAAATAAATTACAAAAACATTAATAAAGTCTATTTAAGAATTTGCTCTATTGATTACCAAAAATTCAAAAAGCTTAAAGAAAAGTATTATTACAACGAACTATACGAAAAAATTCTCAAGGAATCAACTGTTAGTCAGCAACATATTATTAACCTTCCGGGAACTGGCGATTTAAACCCCCACTCCACCGAATTTATTATTGATTCTCTGCCGATAGGTTTTTTCGTAGCTATTTTGTCTAACAACGAAGAATTTAGTTATAAGGAAAATATTTCTTGCTATAACCCATTGTTTAGCACACACCTTAGCTCAACTATAAGGTCGAATTATAATGGAATTTTGGAAGGCAATGTAGTTGATCGTAATACAGGCATTCCTATTGAGAATGTTAAAGTTCAGACCTTGTATTACAAATACGACTATTCTTCAAGAAAAAGCATTAAGAAAAAAGGAGAAAGTATATTAACCAATTCCGATGGATATTTTAGTTTCAATTCAACCGACGAGTCTAATTCATATTATCTTGAATATTCATTAAACAACGACTTCTTCACAAACGATAATTCTCATTACTTATACAATTATAATAGATATAAAGACGAAAAAAGAACAACTTACAATACCCATTTCTTTACCGACAGAGCAATTTATCGTCCCGGCCAAACTATTCATTTTAAAGGTATTGTAATAAAACAATACGATGAAGAAAAAAACATTGCTACAGATTACAAAACCACAGTTGAACTAATTGACGTAAACTACCAAAAAGTTACAAGCTTAGAACTAACAACCAACGAATACGGAACATTTAGCGGTAGTTTTACAATTCCACTTGGTTTGGTTAACGGTAATTTTCAAATAAAAAACAGCAATGGAAGCAAAAGTATTTCAGTTGAAGAATACAAAAGACCAAAATTTGAAACTGAATTATTACCCATAAAAGGCAGCTATATTCTTGAAGATGAGGTTATAGTTAAAGGCTCGGCAAAATCTTATGCCGGTTCTGTTCTTTCCGATGCAAAAGTTAGTTTTAGGGTAATTAGAACTCCTGTATGGAGAGGTTGGTGGTCGTATTATTATTCATCTCCTTCAACTGAAATTGCTCATGGCGAAGTTGTTACAAACGAAGAAGGTATTTACGAAATTAAGTTTAAATCAATTCCCGATTTATCAATTCCAAAAAATCCTAATGCCTCCTTTAATTATAGTATTTCTGTTGATGTAACCGATATTAACGGAGAAACACAAAGTACTAGCGGCAATGTAACTATTGGCTATGTTGCACTCGATTTATCCACTAGTTTAAAAGGAAACATTAGTAAAGAAACTGAAGAAAAATATCAAATTTATGCCCTTAATCTTAACGGACAAAAATTGAATGCCAAAGGGAAAATTTCCATTTACAAACTATTAAGTCCCGAAACTGCACTTAAGGCAAAATATTGGTCAGTTTCAGATAAATACTTATACACACATGAAGAGTGGATTAAAAAGTATCCGGGAAATGTCTACAAAAACGAAAACGAACCCAGAGAAATGCAAAAAGGCAAAATGGTTTTCTCTGAAGATTTTAACACAAGTAATTCCGCTGAATTCAATTTAAGAAATATAAAAAATTGGGAAACAGGACATTATAAGGTGGAACTAACTTCCATCGATTCTTTTGGAAACAATATTCTAAGTGAAGAGTTTTTTATGGTCTTTGCCGAAAAATCGAATAGAATGCCTTCTGCAAGCGATTTTTGGTTCGAAGATTTGGTAACAAAAGGAGAACCCGGCGAAAATGCTAAATTTCTAATCGGCAGCAGTAATAATGTTAAAATTCTTTATGAAATTGAGCATAAAAATAAAATTATTGAAAAGAAATGGCTAGACATAAACAACGAACAAAAACTTATTGAAATTCCAATTACTGAAAACTTTAGAGGAAATTTTGCTGTACATTTTTCTTTCATTTATAACAACAAATCTTACCAAACCTCCAGAAATATTGTAGTTCCATACACAAACAAAGAACTTGATATTGAATTTATGACCTTCCGCGATAAACTTCAACCCGGTGAGACCGAAGAGTGGAAAATAAAAATTAGAGGAAAAAACGGTGAAAAAGTAGCAGCCGAAATGATGGCAACACTTTACGATGCCTCATTGGATATATTCAGAGCAAATTATTTTACCTTCAATATTAACGATTACTACAACGCTTCAAGAGGAAGAAATAGTAACGATTTTAGCTTGTCGTATTCACAGGTTGTTAGTGAAAACTTTACTAAATATCACTCATATTCAACACCTTACCACGACAAATTAAATTGGTTCGGATTTAATTACTACGGCTATTCCAACCGATATACAACTTATACAGGAGATGGCGAAGGAAAAAGCAGGTCGAAAAACGAAAAAGCCGCATATTACATGAATGGTAACGGAGGTAATGCAGGAAAAAAAGAAAGTGCCAAGTTAATGGCTGTTGCCGAATCGGAAGAATCGGGTGACGAATTTGGTGCTGACTTGGCTAAACCAGCTACATATTCAGTAGATATTGCTGATGGACTTCTTTCTTCAACAGAAATGGCAGGAGAAAATAATAATGCATCCAATGCTCCCGTAAAAGTAAGAACCAACTTTAACGAAACGGCGTTTTTCTATCCACATTTAGAGACCAATAAAGACGGTGATTTAATAGTGAAATTTACTATTCCGGAATCCTTAACTCGTTGGAAAATGTTGGGTTTGGCTCATACAAAAGATTTGAAAAGCGGAATAATTTCCGAAGAGCTTGTTACCCAAAAAGAACTTATGTTGTTGCCAAATATTCCCCGATTCTTCAGAGAAAACGACAAGATTGAACTTCCCGTAAAAATTTCGAACCTAAACGATAAAGAAATTTCAGGAACTGCCGAAATAGAATTTCTCGATGCAATTACTGGAAAACCAATTACCAATATAATTAAAGACAAAAACCTCAAAAAAGACTTCACCATAAAAGCCAAGCAAAATACCCTTGTTACTTGGGAGCTTGAAATACCCGAAGGTCTGGGAGCGGTAGAATACAAAATAATTGCCAAAGCGGGCAAATTCAGCGATGGTGAGCAAAATGCAGTTCCTGTTCTTACAAACCGTATGTTAGTAACCGAATCTATGCCTTTACCCATAAGAGGTAACCAAAGCAAAGAATTTACCTTCGAAAAGCTTGTAAATTCGGGCGGTTCAAAAACTCTAAAACACGAAAAACTAACTTTGGAGTTTACTTCAAATCCTGCTTGGTATGCCGTTCAGGCTCTTCCTTACTTAATAGAATACCCTTACGAATGTGCAGAACAGGTATTTAGCAGGTTTTACGCTAATTCACTTGCATCGCATGTTGCAAATTCTTCACCAAAAATTAAGAAAGTTTTCGATTCGTGGAAAAATACTCCCGATTCTAAGGCTTTATTGAGCAATCTGGAGAAAAATCAAGAGCTTAAGGCCTTGTTGCTTGAAGAAACTCCTTGGGTTCTTAATGCTCAGAACGAAACACAAAGGAAGAAAAGAATAGGATTGCTTTTCGACCTAAATAAAATGTCGGGGGAATTACAGTCGGCTATTGAAAAATTATTGAAAATGCAGGTTTCTAACGGTGGCTGGCCGTGGTTTAAAGGAATGCCAGAAAGTCGTTACATTACCCAACATATTGTTTGCGGATTTGGTCATTTAGATGTTTTGGGCGTTAAAGCAGTTCGCGAAGACAGTAAAGTATGGAATATGGTGAAAAAAGCCATTGATTATATTGACGACAGAATTAAGGAAGATTACGATTATCTGAAAAAGCATTACACCGAGAAGGAAATGCAGGATAAGATGATTGGAAGCACACAAATTCATTATTTGTACACCCGCTCCTACTTTTTAGATCAACCCATTCCTAAAAGAATTGAAGAAGCCTATGAATATTACAAACTTCAGGCACAACGCTACTGGCTTAGCGAAAGCAAATATATGCAAGGAATGATTGGTCTTGCACTTCACAGAATGGCCGATGAAAAAACTCCTACCGACATAATAAAATCTCTTCGTGAACATTCAATAAATTCGGAAGAACTTGGAATGTTTTGGAAAGACAACGTTGGATATTACTGGTATGAGGCTCCAATTGAACGACAAGCTTTGCTTATTGAACTTTTCGATGAAGTAGCAAAAGACAATAAAGCAGTAGACGATATGAAAGTTTGGCTATTGAAACAAAAGCAAACTCAAGACTGGAAAACCACAAAAGCCACTGTGGAAGCCGTTTATGCTCTTTTGTTAAGAGGAGCCGACTGGTTAGAATCTGATCAAATGGTTGAAATTCAATTGGGAGACCAAATAATTGATCCTAAAAAACTAGATGGTGTGCAGGTTGAAGCCGGAACAGGATACTTTAAAACATCGTGGGGAAAAGGAGAAATTACACCTGAAATGGGAAAAGTAAAAATAACTAAAAAAGATGAAGGAGTAGCCTGGGGAGCACTTTACTGGCAATATTTTGAACAACTTGACAAAATTACACCTGCCGAAACTCCACTAAAACTTGAGAAAAAATTGTTTGTAGAAAAAATGACCGATAGAGGAAAAGTTATTGAACCTATTTCTAAAAACAAGCTAAAAGTTGGCGACAAAATAATTGTAAGAATTGAGCTTCGTTGCGACCGCGCCATGGAATACGTACACATGAAAGATATGCGTGCATCGGGTTTCGAGCCTGTAAATGTAATTTCAAGGTACAAATATCAGGATGGTTTGGGATATTACGAAAGCACCAAAGATGCAGCAACAAACTTCTTTATTTCTTATCTGCCAAAAGGAACTTACGTTTTCGAATATGCACTAAGAGTAAGTCATAAAGGCGATTTCAGCAACGGAATAACCTCTATTCAATGTATGTACGCTCCCGAATTTGGCTCACACAGCGAAGGAATTAGAGTAAAAATTGATGATTAAGGAATTCTTATAGAAGACTTTGCGAAAATTGTCTGCATTAATCCTCGGCCAAAAAGAAATAAAATAAAGGCCAACCAAAGAGCATGATTCCCTAAAGAATCGTTTAGAAAATACCATGTTGGTGCAAAAAACACGAAAGTTGCAATCAGCATGGTATTTCTTAAACCTGCCGAAGCTGTTGCACCAATGTAAATACCGTCCCAAATAAAAGCAACACAAGAAACTAAAGGAATTAACGCAATCCATGGAAGGTATTCAGCCGATTTTTCAATTAAATTCGCATCGTTTGTAAGAAACTGCAGCAGAGCATCTCCCGCAAAAAAGTAAACAATGGCAAAAGGAATTGTGAGATAAAACCCCCATGCAAAATTTCTTGAAATAGATTTTCTTAGCATCAGTTTGTCGCCTGCTCCAATATATTTACCTGTAAGAGCCTCAGCAGCATTTGCAAAACCATCCATAAAATAAGCGTAAATAAAGAAGTATTGAAGCAACAAAGTATTAATGGCAAGAGTTTCTTTATTTTCTGCAAACGATTGAAGGGTAAAAAACGATAAGACCAACATAATTGTAAAAGATCGTATGAAAATATCTTTATTCACATTAAGAAAACGAAGAATTTTCGCAGTAATAAAAACCTGATTAGGCATTACATTTTTAAAGACTTTTTTGTAATATTTCCAAAACAGAAACACACTAACCAACAATCCCGAATATTGTGCTATTAGCGTTCCATAAGCTACCCCGTCGGATTTCATATTAAGACCAAAAACAAAAAGCAAGTTTAAACCAACATTTATTACATTTATTAGAATTGCAACAAACATCGGAAACCTGGCATTTTGCATTCCAATAAACCAGCCGTTAAAGACAAAAATTGCCATTGTTGCAGGAGCTGCCCATATACGAATATAGAAATATTCTGCAGCCAGTGTTTTTACCGATTCCGACCCCTCAGCAGCGCCATCTATCATAGAAAAAGCAGCTACATCAATTGGAACTTGCAAAGCTATTAGCAAAAAGCCAATTGCAAGAGCAACAAACATTGCCCGCAAGAAAACAAGTGCTGTTTCGCTTAAATCTCTTGAACCAATTGCCTGAGCTGCAAACCCGCTTGTACCCATTCGTAAAAAACCGAAAACCGAATAAATAATTGAAAAGACCATTCCTCCGAGAGCTACGGCAGAAAGATAATCTATTGACTCCAAATGCCCCAATATTGCCAAATCGGCCATACCAAGCAAAGGAACCGTAAGGTTGCTGACAATATTAGGTAGTGCGAGCCTAAGAATTTTTCTGTCGAATGGTTTTATCATAAGAGCAGCAAAGATAAATCATTTAGTTCACAAGCCATATTCCAGAATTTTAATTTACCTATTTTCTAATAATCAGTTTATAAACATCTCAAAAAAAAAAAAAAAAAATCTTGCTTTGTAAAAATAATCTTTGTATATTTCGACCATTATACTAAATCGTTCTATTTTTAATAAAACCCATTTTAAAAAGAATGTTTAACTAACTTCAAAATCGAGCAACATGAAAAAATCACAACTTTTACTTATGGCAATTTTGTTTCTGAGCATTATTGCAAAAGCGCAACCCTACCAAATCGGGCATAAGACTCAGTATTTTTACGACCCAGATAGAAGTAACAGAGAAATATGGACAGAAATTTATTATCCGGCAGATGTTGCTGGCGATAATGTTGACCTAACAACAGGAGAGTTTCCTGTTATTGTTTTTGGTCACGGTTTTGTTATGACCTGGGATTCTTACGCTAATTTTTGGGAAGAATTTGTTCCTAAAGGATATATAATGGTTTTCCCACGAACCGAAGGAGGAATGTCGCCATCGCACGAAGCTTTTGGACTAGATTTGGCATTTTTAGCAGATGCAATGCAGGATGAAAATATTAACTCAAGTTCTATTTTCTTCGGCAAAGTAGGAACAAAAACGGCAGTAATGGGGCATTCTATGGGAGGAGGAAGCTCATTTATTGCTGCTCAGGCAAATTCAAACATAAATACTATCGTAACATTTGCGGCTGCTGAAACCACTCCTTCAGCTATTGCTGCTGCCGCCGATATTTACATTCCATCAATTGTTTTCTCTGGTTCTGTAGATGGAATTGCACCAGCTGACGAAAACCAAATTCCAATGTACAACGCTCTTTCAAGTTATTGCAAAAATTTTATTAGCGTTACAGGCTGTAATCATTGCTATTTTGCCGATTACAATTTCAATTGCTCAATGTTCGATGCTTCGGCTACATTGACAAGAGACCAAATTCATGCTATTGTTTTCAGTTTCTTAACCCCCTGGTTCGAATATACTTTAGGAAGCGATGATGAGGCAATTGATGATTTTAACGCCTTGCTTCCCACAACAACAGATATAACTTATCAGCAATCGTGCGACCTTTCTGCTTGCAATCCGCCTTTGGGACTAAATGCTTCAAATATTACCTCCTCGTCTGCAGATATTTCATGGAATCCTGCCGGTTCGGAAACGCTTTGGAACATAGAATTAGGAACACCGGGCTTTACTCCCGGAACAGGAGCCGCAATTACAACTTACAACAGTATTAGTTCAAATCCGTATTCTGTTGCAGGATTATCGGCTTCAACAACTTACGAGTTTTATGTACAAGCCGATTGTGGTGGCGAATTAAGCTATTGGGCTGGTCCTTACCAGTTTTCAAGTTCATGTGGCATGATAACAGCATTCCCATGGACTGAGGATTTTGAAGGCAGCTTCCTTCCCAATTGTTGGAGCAAAGTTCTACCCGGAGGAAGTTCACCAAACGATATAACTCAGTCGAGTTCGCAAAACCACACTCCTTCAGGTACTTACTCTGCAAGATTCAGTTCAATTAGCTCTTCTTCAAACTACAATCAATATCTGTTTACACCTCAATTTACTATTGATGAAGATTTTACCGTACTATCCTTCTGGCATCGAAAATACAACTCAAGTGCCGAAGTTTTGGAATGGGGAATTTCTACCACTAACAATCCTAACGACTTTACATGGACTGCCGTTAGTCTTTCCGGCACAACTTGGCAAGAAACTGTTGTTGATTTATCTGCGTATGTTGGTCAGAATGTGTATATTGGATTTCATTATTATGGGAATTTCTATTATTCGGTGTACCTAGACGATGTTTCAATAACAGCTCCTCCCCCGGTTCCAAGCGTTAATTGGAGTTCCTTAAACTTTTCTGAGGCTGCTGCAAACGACGGAAGCATTGGAAATACAATTGATATAACACTAGAAGTTGAAACTTTTGCAACAACAGGAATTCTCACTCAATCAACTCATTACAACGCAGCAAATCTTCCGGCCGGCTTAGGAATTGAAATCAATGTTACAAGTTCATCTCAAGCAACAATTTCACTAACCGGCAACGCAATTGCTCACGAAGATGCAAATGATGTTTCAAATCTGGAAATAACATTTCTAGACGCTGCATTTACAGGCGGTTCTGCTTCTTCATTAATCGATTATTCGCAAACAGCAATAAACATAGATTTTATGGATGAAGTTCTTCTAACAACCGATTTGTCAATTATTTATCCTCAAATTCAAAACTACAGTTGCTATTTCGATGGCACAGATACCATATCAATTGGAATACAAAATATAGGTGAAACAATTATTTCCTCAGGTTCCTCAATTGACATTTTTTACCAAATTGAATCTTTCCCTGTAAATACCGAAACAAGAACCCTAACCTCAGTTTTAGATATAGGTGCAAACATTTTTTTTGAATTCGATTCGCAAGTAGACCTTTCAGGTTATGGATCTTATGATTTAAATGTATGGTTTGAATTTGCGGAAGATGAAATAACAGCTAACAACACAATAACCGGCACAATTGTTTCCTACGAACTAAATGTTGATTTAGGCGGAACAAACGACACCATTTCTGTAGCCTCCTACCCTTTCACCTTAAACGCCGGAACTTTTCCGTTTGCTCCTGAGTATCTTTGGTGGGATTTTTCTACTAATCAGACTCTTACAGTAACCGAAGATGGTTGGTACGGCGTTCTTGTTAACGATGAGTTTGGCTGCTGGGATGAAGATTCAGTTTATGTGGAAATGGAAGTTGGCACAGAAGAAATTGATAATAAAATTGTTGCGGAAATATTTCCAAATCCAACTTCCGGTGTTTTTAGTTTAAACATTAGTGAAGACTTTGCGGAAATAATAATATTCGACAATTGCGGAAGAAAAATATTGGAACAAAATATAATTCAGGCTCAAAAAGAGAATTCTTTCGATTTAAGTATTCTTTCTGAGGGTATATACTATCTAAAAATTGTTTCTAGAAATAGTATTATTACCAAAAAGTTGATTATTCAAAAATAAAAGAAAAATGAAAGAAGAAAACAGTTCTTACAGACTTATAATTGACACTTCGCGAAAAGTTTTCGGAAAATACGGCTTTAGAAAAGCTTCATTAGATGACATTGCAAAGGAGGCAGGATTAAGCAAAACCGCCGTCTATTATTACTTCAAGAACAAGGAAGATGTATTTCAGGAAGTAGTAAAAACAGAAGCAGAAATTCTTAAGACAAACATTCTGTCGTCGGTAAGCAATTTTTCCGACCCAAAAGGTAAACTTAAAGCATATATTACCTCAAGAATGAATACATTACGCAATGTATCAATTATTTATGATGTATTTAAGACCGAGTTATTCGACCATCTGCCATTTATAGATCAACTTAGAGAAGAGTACCAGAAAGAGGAGGTTTTTCTTGTACAGCAAATACTGGAAGAAGGCAATGCAAAAGAAACTTTCGAGGTTTCTAATACCGAATTGACTGCCGAAACAATAGTTACATTGCTGAAAGGATTAGAAATTCCACTTTTCATTAACGCAAGTCCCGATCAGTTAGAATCTAAACTAAACAACTTTATTCACTTAATAATTAACGGATTAACTAAACCCAAAAATCAATAACATGAAAAAATCGCAATTAGTCCTTTTATTCACATTTCTGAGCATAACATTGTTCAGTCAGACCTACGAAATTGGTCACAAACAGATTTATTTTTACGACCCCGACAGGTCAGATCGTGAAATACAAACAGAGGTTTATTACCCGACTGATGTAGCAGGTGATGATGTAGCAATGGCAGCGGGAGAATTTCCGGTTTTGGTTTTCGGTCACGGTTTTGTAATGGCATGGAGCTCATATTCAAACTTTTGGAATGAATTTGTTCCAAAAGGATACATTATGGTTTTTCCGAGAACTGAAGGAGGTATGTCGCCATCACACGAGTCATTTGGATTAGATTTGGCATTTTTAGCAAGCAAGATGCAAGAGGAAAATTTGAATTCAGGTTCTCATTTCTTTGGAAAAGTTTCTGACAAAACAGCAGTTATGGGTCATTCTATGGGTGGTGGAAGCTCCTTTATTGCCGCTGATGCAAATCCCAATATTACCACAATGGTAACTTTTGCGGCTGCTGAAACAACACCATCAGCAATAACTGCAGCAGCTAGCATAACCATGCCTGCAATAGTCTTTTCGGGTTCTTTAGATGCAATAGCCCCTGCCGGTGAAAATCAAACACCTATGTATAACGCACTTGCAAGCTCATGTAAGAGTTTTATTAGTGTTACAGGTTGCAATCATTGTTATTTTGCCGATTATAACTTTAACTGCTCATTGTTTGATGCTTCCGCAACCTTCGACAGAGAAGAAATTCACGATGTATTGTTCGATTTTATAAATATATGGTTCGACTATACGTTAAGAGATGATAACGAGGCAATAAACGAATTTAACGATTCATTGCAATTATCGGGAAGAATTACTTACGAGCAATCTTGTGATTTAACGCAAATCTCAAAAGTAAAACCCTTAAAAGCCACAGCCTATCCAAATCCTGTTGAAGATATTTTATCTATTGAAATTGAAAACCCAAAAGGATTAAGTGTATTGAAAATTTACAACCTTACAGGAGAGATTGTGGAATCGGTAAGCTTTGCAGGAGATCGTTACGAGTTCCCAACAACTAAATTTGGTGAAGGAATTTACTTGATTCAAATTTCAAACAGCAACAGATTTTTTACTTACAAAATAATAAAACAATAATTCTCGTAGGTTAATTTGCTTGTTTTAGTAAAGCAGTTGTTTAGGCAACTGCTTTTTTTTGTAAATTGCGCTAAAAACCAATTCTATGAAGACCATAACAATTTTGTTGCTACTATCAATTTTTGGTACAGAACCAATAAAAGAAACAAGTTTAGAAAAAGCAGTAAACAAACTGGAACTTACTACAAACGAACAGTTTAAGAAGAAAATGACGGACAATAAACACAAATCTCATTTTCTGTTACCACAACATCTTTATACCTTTATAGACAGTTTTCCCCCATTCAGATTTAGTTTTTCAAATTCAATGGATTTTCAGGATGGGAAAGTAATACTAACATGGTTTTTCTCAGAATATGCTTTGGAAGGAAATCAGCAAGGGAGGAACGAAGAAATTGCTCAATTCCTTAAAAATGATGAATTTACAAAAGAAGAAGCAGATGGCGATTTTTCAATGAAATATACAAAGGAGGAAGGATTTTTCAGTACCAGATTTATAATGTTAGATTTAGTCAATTACGAAGGAGGAGACCGGGAAATGTGTGGTGGAACTCTTGTTTATTCAATAGAATTAAGCAGCAAAATAAAGCCTGTTAAAATAAATGAAGCTTTAGAAGTTTTACCCTCATTGCAATTCGAATTTTTCCCAAAAAAATTATATGCAATTATTGCCGATTTACCTTTTACAAATATAACTTACGGAGGAACCTGGCAGAGATATTATACATGGTCGGTAAGCATTCCATATTCAAATCCGCTTAAACAAAAAGTAGATTTAAAAATGTTTAAAGATGAATTAGAAGATGAGGGATTCGAGATCGTAGAGGAGCAAGAGAACAAAATCACTTACAGATCAACCGATCATATTGGGGGTTCTTGGTTCTACATAACAGTGGAAGAAAATAATTTAGAATTGAGATTTCAGCCTAATTCTTAAGAGACTTCTTTCATATATTAAAATTAATATCTTTTGCATTATTGGGGTTTGTGTGTTAATTATAGACCAACTAGTCTGAAGCCTTGGCGGAAAAGATTTATGGTTTATTCTCAACCTGATCGAATGAAATGCTATTACAATAGAAAACCGAAAAAACTCCTTTGTACCTGAGATTTAATATAAGGAAAATAAATCTAGGCAAGAATCTTAAGTTTTATGGATATTATTGACAATAAATTAATTGATTGTTATAAGAAAATATTGTTTATTTTTGTATAAAAAACGAAAATGTTACGACAAGAATCCATTGAAATGTTAAAGACATACTTCTCAAATAAACCCGTAATCAAAGCATATATTTTTGGGTCTTATTCGCGTAACGAAGAAAATGAAAAGAGTGATATTGACATTATACTTGAAATTGACTATTCAGTACCTGTTAGTCTCTTAGACCTTATTAGCTGGAAACTAGAACTCGAAAAACAGCTAAAGGCAAAAGTTGACATTGTTTCCGAAGATGGAATGTCGAAATATATAAAACCTCTTATTGAAAAGGATAAACTACTAATATATGAAAGAGCGGCTTAATGATAAAATAAGATTGTTACATATAAGGGATGCAATTCTATATATTGAAAGTTTTACAAAGGACTTTGATGAAGAAAAGTATTTAAATAACCATCTTGTCCAGTCTGGTGTTGAAAGGCAACTCGAAATAATTGGAGAGGCTGCCGCAAATATAAGTAAAGAAGTAAAAACTTTATATTTAGACATTGAATGGAACAAAATAAAGGCCTTTAGGAACGTAATTGCACATGAGTATTTTGGAGTTTCTTCCAGGCAGGTATGGAATGTTGTTTGTTATGAATTACCCTCACTTAAGGAAAAAATAGATAAGATTATTCAGTCTTTTTGACAAAAATAAACAGGATAGATATCTTCAATCATCAGCAAACTGCAAATAATTAATATCCAATATTTTTCATTTTTTCCAAAATCATCTTGCTTTAATACAATAAATTAATACATTTGTATATCAGTTTTTATTTGAACTAAAAACCAAATGCTATGAAAACCTTATTCTCAATTCTTTTTGTTTTGTCTTTTTCTTTCATGCTAAACTGCCAGGTGCATATTCAGTGGCAGAAATGTTTGGGGGGAACTGATGGTGATTACGCATATTCCATTCAACAAACCTCTAATGGTGGATATATTGTTGCGGGAAGCACCAGTTCAAATAATGGTGATGTTTCAGGAAATAATGGAGGTACTGATATATGGATAGTGAAATTGGATATTATTGGAAATTTACTGTGGCAGAAATGTTTTGGGGGAACAAATGATGATTATGCAACCCACATTCAAAAGACCGATGATGGTGGTTATATTGTGGTTGGTACGACAAATTCAAATAATGGCGATGTTACGGGAAATAATGGTAGTTATGATATATGGTTTGTTAAATTAGATAATTCCGGGAATATTCAATGGCAAAAATGCATAGGTGGAACAAATGATGATTATGCATATTTCATTCAACAGACAATAGATAATGGATATATTGTAGCGGGATATACCTGGTCAAATGATGGAGATATTTCAGGAAATAATGGAAATGAAGACATGTTGATAGTGAAATTGGATAATAGTGGAAATATTATATGGCAAAAATGTTTTGGGGGAACAGAATATGATAGAGCACATTATATTCAGCAAACTACCGATGGTGGATATATTGTAACAGGCTATACATTTTCAAATGATGGAGATGTTTCAGGAAATAATGGTGAAGAGGATATGTGGGTTGTTAAACTAGATAATCTTGGGGATTTGCAATGGCAAAAATGTTTGGGGGGAACTGACTGGGATGGAGCATTTTCTATAAAACAAACAGCAGATGGAGGTTACATAGTTGCAGGTGAGACATGCTCTGGTGATGGCGATGTTTTTGGATATAACTGGGGTTATGATGTCTGGATTGTCAAACTGGATAATCTCGGAAATATTCAATGGCAAAAATGTTTGGGAGGAACATATTGGGAACATTCTTTTTCCATACAAATAACCTCAGATGGTGGATATATAGTGGCAGGAAATTCAGAATCAAATGATGGAGATGTTTCCGGAAATCATGGAAATGTAGATTTTTGGGTTGCGATACTGGATAATCTCGGAAATATTAAATGGCAAAAATGTCTAGGTGGAAGTGGAATTGATGGAGCATATAACGTTCAGCAGACCATCGATGGTGGTTATATAGTGGCTGGTACGACAAATTCAAATGATGGCAATGTTTCAGGAAATAATGGTAGTTATGATATGTGGGTAGTGAAACTTTTTGAACCAAATATTACCGGCAATATGTTCCTAGACGAAAACGAAAACCAAATAAAAGACCTCGATGAAGCGGTTGTTGCAGATCAAATGGTTAAGCTTGAACCGGGACCTCAATTTGCTTTTACGAATAATGATGGGTATTACTATTTTTATGCTGAACCGGGAAATTATACTGTTTCTTATGTGCCTCTAGCTCACTGGTATTCAACAACCGACGATTATGTTTTTAGTATAGATTCGGCAGGTCAACTTGTTGATAGTCTTGATATTGGAATATTATCTAAAGTTAATATTCCCGATGTGGCTGTGTATATAACCGGCGGCCCTACTCGTGCCGGTTTTGCAACTCATTACTGGCTAACCTGCAAAAACTGGGGCACTGTAAATGCTTCGGGTACTGTTAGTTTTGAGTATGATTCTTTGCTTACTTATGTTTCAAGTTCAATTACACCAAGTTCTATTATTGGAAATACTCTTGAGTTTGAATACGAAAATTTAGGACCTGGCGTGCAAAATGTAATTAGAACAGACTTTGTGGTTCCGGGTGTAGAATTTTTAGGAGATACGCTATTTTCAACTGCATTTATTACTCCAATAGATCCTGATACTTGTCTGGTAAACAATTACGATACTTTGATACAGGAAATTACCGGTTCATTCGATCCAAACGATAAGAATGTAAGTCCGGCGGGTTTTGGCAGTCCCGGATATGTGCTACACGGTGATCGACTTACCTACACCATACGTTTTCAAAACACCGGAAACGATACAGCTTTTACTGTGGTTATTCGCGATACAATAAGCAACAATCTGGATTTTGAAACTTTCACACTCGAAGCATTTAGTCATCCGGTTAGCTTGGAATTGGATACCGGTAACGAACTCATTTTCAGTTTCCAAAATATTTTGCTTCCCGACAGCATAGTAAACGAACCTGAAAGTCATGGTTTTGTGAGGTATTCTATTTCTCCAAAACCAAATCTTGCAGAAGGAACAATGGTAACAAATACAGCCTATATTTTCTTCGATTACAATCCTGCAATTGTTACAAATACTGCTGTTAATACTTATGTTAGCGAAATTCCCGTTTCAATACCCGAGCAAAAACTTTCACAAACCATTGTCTATCCCAATCCTTCGAGAGATATTGTGTATATTAATTTACCCGAATTTACCCGAAAAATTGAGGTTTACGATATAAATGGAAAAAAGCTGCTGCAGCAAACACCCGAAAGACAAGTTGCTGAAATTGATATCAACTCCTTGCCTAATGGAATTTATTTGGTTAAAATTTATAGTAGTAAGGGAGTTATAAGTTCCAAGTTTGTTAAAGGTGAGGGGTTTTGATTATTGATTACCTGAATTTGCCACAAAAGCGACAAAAATACAATTGAAGAAAATCAGGAAAATAAAAAGACTTTTGAACCAAAAAAGAATATTCAAAACAAGAAAGTAAAAGATACCGAATCGGATAATTCAGCAGTCTAAAAAACTACAATAACTGTCCTATTCCTTCCCTGATTATTTCAGGTTCAGGACCTGTGCAGTCTACTACAGTAGATGGTTCGTTGTTGCCATAACCGCCATTTATTACTAAATCAACCAAATCCTGGTATTTTTCATAAATAAGCTCAGGATCGGTTGTGTACTCAATAATTTCGTCGTCGTCTAACACAGAAGTAGTCATTATTGGATGACCAAGTTCCCGAACAATTTCTCTAATAATATTGTTATCCGGAACTCTAATTCCTATGGTTTTTTTCTTAGCCTTGAAAAGTTTTGGAATATTGTTATTTGCCTCTAGAATAAAAGTGAAGGGTCCGGGCAAATTTCTTTTTAATAACTTAAAAATGGTGTTATCCAGATTTTTTGTGTACTCGGAAATCTGACTTAAATCGCAAAAAATAAATGAGAAATTGGTTTTCTCTATTTTTTCACTTTTTATCAGCCCTATTCTCTCAACAGCTCTAGCTTTATCAATGCTACAACCAATACCGTAAACAGAATCGGTTGGATAAATTACAACCCCTCCATCGTTAAGAACTTCCACAACTTTTCTTACGTCCTTTGGATTGGGATTATCTTCGTAAAGTCTTATAAATGATGCCAAAATAAAATAATTATCCGTTAACTTTCTTATAATCAGCAAGGAATTTTGCAAGACCAATATCGGTAAGAGGGTGATTTAACAACCCTAGAATTGCATCGAGGGGACAAGTTGCAACATCGGCACCGGCTTCCATACATTTAATTATGTGCATGGTATGTCGAATTGATGCAGCAAGAACCTGAGTTTCAAATTCATAATAATTGTACATTTGCACAATTTGCTCAATTAATTGAACTCCATCGGTTGAATTGTCATCAAGTCTGCCAATAAAAGGACTAACATAAGTTGCGCCGGCTTTTGCTGCTAAAAGAGCTTGTCCTGCCGAGAAAACCAATGTACAATTAGTTCTAATTTTCTTATCGGAAAAGTACTTAATTGCTTTAACTCCATCTTTTATTATTGGTACTTTAACAACTATTTGCGAATGTAAAGCAGCTAATTCTTCGCCTTCACGAATCATTCCTTCAAAATCTGTTGAAATTACTTCTGCAGAAACATCACCATCAACAATATTACAAATGTTGATATAATGTTGTTTAATGTTTTTTTCTCCTTTAATTCCTTCTTTGGCCATTAATGAAGGATTTGTTGTTACTCCATCGAGTACGCCCAAAGCCTGAGCTTCTTCAATTTGCTTTAAATTTGCAGTATCAATAAAAAATTTCATAAACTAAAGTTTTAATAACGGCCAAATGTAACAAGTTTTTCAAGAGATAATAGAAAAAAAAAGCCTGTTTTATTAACAGACTTTCGACAATACTTTTGCTTTTGGAAATAAAAGACTGATAGGGCAAGCAAAAACTAACTAATCATTTCAATAAACTCATCTTCCGACAAGAAAGGTATATTTAATTTTTCTGCTTTTGAAAGCTTTGCGGGACCAACATTTTCTCCGGTTAAAAAGTAATTTGTACTGGCCGAAATTGAGCTAACATTTTTCCCTCCGTTTATCTGAATAAGTTTTTTAATTTCGTCTCTGGAAAATTTCTTAAAAGTGCCGGAAATAACAATAGATAAGCCTTTTAGTTTATCGGAATATTCTAATTTTGAATCTTCTTCAATCTGCATTTTAACACCCGCATTACACAGTTTATCAACAAATTGAATATTTTCTTCATTAGAAAAATACTGAATAATACTTTCCGCTATTCGTTCTCCAATTTCATCCACCTCTGTAAGTTCTTGGAAAGTAGCATTTTTAATCGCATCAATATTTTTGAAATGTGAAGCAAGAGTTTTGGCTACGGTTTCTCCAACAAATCGTATTCCAATAGCATAAAGAACTTTTTCAAATTCTGTATTTTTAGAATCTTCAATACTTTGAATTAGATTCTCGGCAGATTTCTCGGCAAACCTTTCCAGATTTATAACATCCTCTTTGTTAAGACTGTATAAATCCGCCGCTGTTTTTATCAGATTATTTGCGAACAATAAATCTATTGTTGCTTCTGCAGTAGCAATATTCATGGCCTTTCGGCTAACAAAATGCTCAATTTTCCCTTTAATTTGAGGAGGACAATTTTGTTCGTTTGGACAAAAATGTTTTGCCTCACCTTCAAGTCTTATTAATTTTATTCCACATTCAGGACAATTAGTAATATACTCTGTAACAACAGATTCTGGTTTTCTTAAAGAAATATCTACACCAACAACTTTAGGAATAATTTCTCCACCTTTTTCAACAAAAACAAAATCGTTTATTCTAATATCGTGTAAAGCAATTTGGTCGGCATTATGCAGAGAAGCTCTCTTTACGGTTGTTCCGGCAAGCAAAACGGGTTCCAGATTGGCCACAGGAGTAATAGCCCCTGTCCTACCCACCTGATAATCGATTGAAAGAACTTTTGTTACTGCCTGTTCGGCCTTAAACTTGTACGCAATTGCCCAACGAGGTGATTTTGCGGTAAACCCTAACTGTTTTTGTTGATTTAAGTTATCCACCTTAATTACAATTCCATCTATATCGAAATCCAGTTTTTTTCTTTCCCTGTCCCAATAATGAATAAAATCCAAAACCTCATTAATATTGTTGCAAACCTTAATATGTTCCGGAATGACCAATCCCCAAGTTTTTGCTTCTTTAAGATTCTGAAAATGAGAATTTGAAGGAAGATTTTCGCCCAAAAGGTAATAGAGAAAACAATCTAGCCCTCTTTTGGCTACTTCGGCAGAGTTTTGCAACTTAAGGCTTCCGGCAGCGGCATTTCTGGGGTTTGCAAAAGGCTGTTCGCCGGCCTCTTCTCGCTCTTTATTTAACCTGTTGAAGGTTTTATGGGAAAGGTAAATCTCTCCTCTAATTTCAAATTCCTTTGGAAAATTTACACTTTTTAAAGAAAGTGGAATACTGTTAATTGTGCGCACATTAGCTGTAACATCATCGCCTTTCTCGCCATCGCCGCGGGTTATAGCTCTAACCAAAATTCCATTTTCATAAATTAAAGAAATTGAAGTGCCATCGTATTTTAGTTCACAAACATATTGAACATCTTCTAAAATAGTTTTTTTAACCCTGTTATCGAATTCAATTAGTTCTTGTTCCGAGTAGGAATTGCCCAAAGAAAGCATAGGGTATTTGTGTTCAACCTGCTGAAATTCAGTATTTATATCGCTACCGACTCTTAAAGAAGGGCTAGTATTATCGGCAAAATCGGGAAATCTTCTTTCTAATTCAACCAAATCGTTCATCATAATATCGTACTCGAAATCGGTAATTTCGGGCTTTGCCAGCACATAATAGTTGTAATTATGCCTGTTTAGTTCTTCTCTAAGCTTATCAATTCTTTCTTTAGCGACCTTCTTGTTCATTAGATAAAATATTGTTTTAATTTTCTGTGATAAAGATATTGACAGAAATTGTTTTTTTTTGTATTTTTAGACAAGTTTTTTGCAATACGAAATTTTTTAAGAAAATTGGTCTTGTTATAGAAAATGTTAGCAACATGGATAAACAATTAATTGAAAACTCACTTATTGAAGCAGTAAAGAACTGCACCAAGGAAAATGGTTGGGCAAATCTTGCTGAAGTAGGAGCCTATTTAAGGAATCAAGGGATAAAGTACGGAAAGCTTTCAAAATTCGTTGAATCATACAGTCATCTAGTGGAATATTTTGTCGATAAGTCTATTGATCCACCTATTGCCTATACTCGTTTGGTTGAGTAACTTATCTTAAAAAGATTCTATATTTCAACAATAGTCCCTGCGGGAATCCATCCCGATTCGCCATTTTGCAGAACAACCCTCTTCCAGCCCGGAATGGAGTCTTTTACCGATACCATTGCCCCTTCATAAACAATAAAAACATCGTTACCATTAACATCAGGAGAGCTTTTAACGGTTACTGTGGGGTCGGAGATTACTGCGGTGGAAAAATTTAAAACATCGTTTTTTCTTTGGTAGGAAAAAATTGTAGCTATTACAGAAAAAAATAATAAAACAACAGCTCCTACCAACAAAATTCTCTTAGTAGTAATATTTGACGAAAATAGGAAAACCAAAACAAGGCTAAGAAAAATAATAAAACTTATAATAGAAAAAATTGCCCACGAATTTGAACTAGCAATCATTCTTATATTTTTTAGCCAAATATTTACTGTCAACTCAGGCTTTGTCTCATTTTTTGCACTAACTTTTAAGTAAGCCAAATGCAAGTTAAACTTAATATCTTCATCGTTGGGCGATAGTTTTCTAGCTCTTTCATAGTTTAATATTGCATGAGGAAAATCGCCGGTTCTGTAATATGCATTTCCAAGATTGTAATGCAAGTCGGCCGATACATAACCCATAGAAATAATTTTTTTATAGGAGTTAATTGCCAGAGTATAATTCCCTTCATTATATCTGGCATTTGCCGAATCGAGTAATTCACTAGTCTGCGATTGACCAACTAGTGCAATAACTATTCCCAAAATTATTATAATGTTTTTCATATCTGCTTTAAGTTTTTTTCCGACATTCCAATAATTCCAACTGCTTTTGAGTATATAAAATTCATTTCTCCTTTGCTTTCTGAAGGGGCGTATCTGGCAAACTCGCAAGTGTCTATTATTGCATTTACCTCCGAAACAAAGTCTTCCGACTGATTTAATGCCTTTATTTTGTCAATTATTTTTTCGCGACTTAAATCAGCCAACGGAATATTAAACTTGTCGCTAAAATATCCCCAAATAGCTTTCAATAGCTCGTCGTAAAACAATTCAGAATTGCTGCTATTCATATATGAATGTGCAACCCTAAGCCTCTTTTCTGCAATTTTTTTAGCTTTTTTGTTCTTAACGCCTGCTATATCGGAGTTCTTTTTAATATGGTTCTTTCTTAAAAACACTATCAGAATAAAAGCCAAAAGAGCAGCAGGGAAACTTAAAAAATATGTTGACGATCCAAAAATAAAGCCATTAGTTCTTTCAAAACTTGAAGCATTGGTTTTTATATGTCTGATATCTTTTCCAATATACTTTAAATCTTCTTTTTCAACTCCAGAAATTACAGGAACATCATTAGTTCCATCGCCTTTAGCAACTGAAATTTCATACGATTGTGCCGATAATTGTTTGTAGGTTTTTGATTCTAAATCGAAATATGAAAACTTAACTTCCGGAATTGTATAATTACCGGCATGACGAGGTATTACAAGATATTCGAATGTTTTTGAGCCTGAAGAACCATTTATTCCGGTACTTACATTATTAATAATTTTCGGATCATAAACCTCAAAATTATGTGGAAACTTTATTTGAAAAGGATCAATAAGTTCTAGATTTCCCTTACCTTTAACAGTATAAGTAAGAGTAATAGCTTCATTTGCCATTAATTCATTCTTATCTATTGAACTTTCGAGATTAAACTTACCAACTGTGCCATTAAAATCATTGGGTTTATTTCCCGGTAATGGGTTTACAACAACTGAAACAGCAGAGGATCTAACTTTTTTTGTCATTCGTTGCACATTTCTACCAAAAAACTCATCCATTAAACTTCTTCTACCTGAATTAACTCTATATTGTATAACACACTCTATTTCAGAAGGTTCAATAATTAACTTACCGCTTTTTTGTGGTGTTAAAATGTATTGTGCAATAACAACAGTATTATAAATATTTCCATTAACATTTTCTTTTTGCAACTGCAATTGTTTCTGTTCAACCTCTGACTTTAGGAATCCATTAAAAGTTGGAGGGTTGTAACTACCCAAATCCACCAAATCTACTTTAGAGAAAAGTTTCACAGTTGCTACAAGGTACTCGCCTTGAAAAATATTGGTTCTATTCACAAGTACAGATAAATACAAATCATTTCCACTAATATTGGGAGGTCCGGATGTTTGGTTTTGAGTATTCTGATTTTGATTAGATTGTTGATTAGCTTTAGCAACATCAATGGTAATTGAATTAGACGAATATTCTTTTCCTCCAACAGTTACAATTGCTGGATTAAGTTTAAACTTCCCTTCTTTTTTTGCCCTTAGAGTGTATGTATATGTATAAGTAACAGTATTTTGTGCTACTCCATTAACATTGGAATAACTGTGCATGGTAGAAGTGGAAGGTCCGCCAAGAAAATCGAAATCTCCGAAAGAAGGGGGCACAAGTTTTGTTGCCTGAGCATTGACCTGATATTTTAGATAAAAAGCTTCACCATTGGCCACAACGTTAGGTCCGGAAGCAATAACTGTAACATCTTGGCCCACAAGAAGTCCTGAGCTAAATATTAATGATAAAATAAATAAACTAAGTCTCATATTTTTTTGGTTTACCAGTCTTTCTCGGTTTTTACTTTTACTTGTTTTTGTTTTTCCTTATTAACTTTATCTAAAGTCTCCTGTTCTTTTTCCATAAGCATTTTAAGAAGCCTTTCAGCATCTTCTTTCGACATTTTTATTTCCTGAACCGAATCTTCATCCTGTCCATCAGGTGTTCCGTCGTTATCGGAATCTGTATCGCGATAATCGGGCAAACCATCTTTGTCGGTATCTTTTGGCTCAGATGGATCTGCTCCTGCCTCGTGTTCATCCGGCAGTCCGTCGTTGTCGCTATCGGTATCCTGATAATCGGGAGTTCCATCTTTGTCGGTATCTCTAGGTTTACCCGGGTTTTCTCCTTTTTCAACATCATCGGGAATACCATCGCCATCTGCATCGTCGTAATTTTTATCTTTCTGCTGATTATCTCCATTATTCTGCTGATCTTGATTTTGATCCTGATTTTGATCTTGATTTTGATCTTGATTTGGGTTATTACACTGTTGATTTTGATTTTGTTGCTCCTGTTGTTGTTTTAGAAGCAATGCAAAACTAAGATTATACTGAGTATCTGAATTACCCGGATTATTTCTTAGTGCATTCTTATATGCTTCAATACTTTCATCAAGCTTATTTTGCTCAAGATAAGAATTGCCAATATTGTGATAAATCTGAGCCAATTGTTCTCTTGAATTAGGTCGTTCCAACAAACCCTCATACTGTTTTGTTGCCATTTCAAATTTACCTTGTTTGAATAATGCATTACCAATATTATAAGCAGCTTTAAACGATTCAGGGTCATTTTCCAGAGCTTTTCTATAATAATCTTCTGCAGCTTTATACAGTTTTTGGTTATAAGAATCTGTGCCCTTACTAATATATTTTCTCTCCAGTTGTGAGATTGCCGGCAAACAAATTATCGATAATATTAAAACTAAAATACTTCTCATAAAATCAGATTTTTAGTTTAAAAATGTTAAAGTTTTTGAATAACCTATTTTTCCTTTCAATAATAACAAATTCTAATAATAGAAAGAAAAGAGCAATTCCGGCAAACCAAAGGAATCTTTCCTGAAAATAGAACTTTTCGTCACTTGACTCTATAATAATATCAGCCTCTTCCTCCATATTTTCGGCTAAATTGGTTTTATCAAGCTTTGCAATTTCTTCGAACAAGCCGTTTATTGATGAGTAAGTGAAATACTTTCCTTTTCCGGCATTTGCTATATCCACAAGCATTTTTTGATTTAGTTTGGTAACAACAATCTCGTTATTACTATTACGTTTATAATCCTTTTTACCATTAATAATTACCGGTATGGGACCACCTTTTGGCAATCCCATTCCAATAGTATGAACAATTATTTCTTTTTCAGCGGCAAGTTTCGCCATTTCTATGGCATCCTGCTGATGATCTTCGCCATCGGTAATAATAATAAGCACCTTATTATTTTCATTTTTTGGAGTAAACGACCTTGTGGCAAGGTTTATTGCCTCACCAATAGCAGTTCCTTGTGTAGAAATTAATTCAGGACTAATAGATTTTAGAAACATTTTGGCAGTAACAAAATTTTGAGTAATAGGTAACTGAACAAAAGCCTCTCCGGCAAAAACAATTAGTCCAATATTATTTTCTTTGTCTAGCCTGTCAACAAGCTTATTAATGGTCATTTTGGCTGCTTCCAATCTTCCGGCAGGAATGTCGTTTGCCATCATGCTATTAGAAATATCGAGGGCAATAATAATTTCAACTCCATTTTTATCTGTATTATCGTCACGTATTTCAGGTTTATCGGCCAGAGTAAAAATCATAAATCCAATAGCAAAAATTAATAACACAAATTTAATAACAGGTCTAAACTTCGACCTATCAGGCATAAGGGTTTTTACTAGATTAAGGTTTCCGAATTTAAGAAGCTTTTTGTGAGCAAAATAATTCACAACAAAATAAATAATAATAAGCAGGGGAATAATTAACAATCCCCAAAGTAATTCGCTATGATGAAAATTAAAGAAGCTCATACTTAAGGTATAGTTTTAAAAATTAGGTTTCTAAATAATATTTCACAAAGGACAAAAATTGCCGCTAAAAAAGCAAAAAGGAAAAATTCTTCCTGAGTTCTTGAATGAACTGCTGTTTCCTGCTTAGTTTTTTCCATCTGATCTATTTCTTCATAAATCATTTTAAGGCTTTCATTATTAGTAGCCCTGAAATATTTTCCTCCGGTTTTTTTGGCAATGTCGATTAAAATATCCTCATCAATTTCCACTTCCATATTTTGGTAGCTAACTCCCAGAGGAGTTTGAACAGGATAAGGAGCCATTCCTTCTTTACCAACACCGATAGTATAAACTCTAATATTGTAAAGAGTAGCTAAATCTGCAGCATCTTTTGGTTCAATCATTCCTCGGTTATTTACACCATCGGTAAGCAAAATAACAACCTTGCTTTTCGATTTAGAGTCTTTTAGTAAGTTAACTGAATTAGCAAGCCCCAGCCCAATTGCAGTTCCATCCTCTATCATTCCGTTTTTTACCTGAGCAAAAACATTTAGCAGCGATGTATGATCCATTGTTAGAGGGCATTGCGGAAAAGATTCTCCTGAATAAACAACAAGTCCGATATTGTCGTTTGGTCTTCCTGAAATAAACTTCATTGCAACTTCTTTTGCTGCTTCAAGTCTGTTTGGTTGAAGGTCTTCGGCAAGCATACTACCCGAAATATCCATTGCAATTACAATTTCTATTCCCTGTGTATTAACATTTTCCCATTGATTATGAGATTGTGGTCTGGCAAGAATCACAATTAAACTTGCAACCGCTGCAATTCTTAGCACAAAAAGAATATGACTAAACCAATATCTATAGTTAAATGAAGCCTTTTCGAAACCTTCGTACCCCGAAAAGCTGATTGAAGCCTTAGATTTTTCATTTTTCAGAATGTACCAAACAATCATTGGAATTAGCACCAGTCCCAGCCAGAAGAAATCGGGGTTCTGAAATTCAACTTCGCTAAATCCCGGAAAATCGAGTAAATCCCACAG
This sequence comes from Bacteroidales bacterium, assembly GCA_016936815.1. Lineage (GTDB taxonomy): Bacteria > Bacteroidota > Bacteroidia > Bacteroidales > GWF2-38-335 > GWF2-38-335. The sequence continues at coordinate 5,210 of JAFGXD010000091.1, read as the reverse complement.
CATTACAAGTCCTCCTCCATTTTAGTAATTCGACCATCATCTTTCAAATTCTCAGTTTCATCTAGTTGCTTTTCGTCAACATCTTCATTTTTAGTAATCTCCTCCACAATTTTTGTCTTTTCCACAAATTGGTATGAATTTCTTAAGCTTCTGTCGTTTTCATCGGGAATAGGCGTAAATTTCGCAAACTTCACCAAATCGGCCAATTCGAGAATTTCCTTTAGAATAGCTTTTTCTTGTTTGTTTAATATTTTTTCTTTGGCAATTGATTGAAGTATTTCGTAGGTAGTTTGCTCCAAAGCCATAATGCCATAACGTTGTTCCATGTACCTTCTTAAAATTTCCGTAAGTCTTGAATGAAATTCCTTAACCTTTCCGGCCTGCCATAATTTCTTTTCTTTTAAGTCGTTCAAATCTCTAAAAGCTATAATATGAGCAGGTTCCAGAGGCATTGCAGGCAAATCTTCTTTCTGTTTCTTTTTCTTGAAATAAATGAAATAAATAAGTGCAATTGCAATAAGTAATACAATAATTATCAGATATATACCATAATCTTCCAAGAAAATTTTGAAATCTTCCCAAATTGACCATTCCTCATCGTAAGGCGGTTTAATATCCATAATTGGAAAATATGAAAAAAGAGGATCTCCTTTTTTTACTTCTTTTTTCTGTTGAATAAAACTTTCCTTAATAAGCTGAGGAAGCACATGTCTTTCTGCCTTTCCGGAGTTATTAATGATGAAAAGAACATTACCGGGAGCCATAATAATTTCTTCCAACAATTCAATATATCCGATAGTATCGGGAAGGTTTAGTTGCCTAACAAGTTCCAAAAGAATTTCCGAACGTTTACTACCATAAATTTGGTCTACAAGAGCATCTGTTTCTTGTTGATTCATAGACTGTTTCACAGAATCGGGAATAAAATTTTGTTTTACAGATTCCGCAAAATTCAAACCCATAATAATTTTACCGTCCATGCCTGCAAACACAGTATCAATAGCATTAGTGTCTATTGGCATTGGCAAAACAGCTAGCCTAACCTGATTAGAGTAAATTGTATCTGCAAGCCCGTCTTTTTGCACATAAAGGGCAGGAAAACCACTAATTGCATACACTCCGGGTTCAAAAGAAATAAGGCTGATAATTTTTCTTGCCTTTTTTTCTCCCTTTTTGTTTGTAAGAGTGTCGGTTGATGAAAATTGGTAAATTTCAAGACCTTTAGTTATAGTATCTTTAAATTCCGGAAAAACCAAAATTGAATTATTGCTGAATGAAGCCTCCAATAACAAATTCAAGGTATCTCCAATAAAAATAGTATCTTTACTAAATGAGGCCTGATAGCTAACATTTTGCTGCTGAGACATTCCCTTTAAAACAAAGAGAAAAACTACTGTAATTAATATTAAAAACTTTCTTCTCATACTAATACTTACTATCTCGTTTTTTAAACAACTGCATTAAAGGTCTCACGTAATCGGATGAAGTATCTAAATCTACATAATCCACACCACTTTTCGAAAACAACTCATTAATAGATTGTTGATTCATTATCCACCATTTTTTATAAGCTTCTCTGGTCTTTCTAATTGCTGTATCGACCCACATAGTTTTTCCTGTTTCGGCATGAGAAAGTTTAAGCAGGCCAACCGATGGAAGTTCCTGTTCTCGTTTATCGAAAACTTTTAGAGCAACAACATCATGTTTTCTGTTGGCAATATTTAGAGCCTGTTCAAAATTTTTATCTCTAAAATCTGACAAAATAAAAGCCGTTGAACGCTTTTTAATTGCATTAGTAAAGAATTTAAGTGCTTCTGAAATATTTGTACCTTTATTTTGAGGAGTGAAATCGAGCAATTCCCTGATTATTCTTAAGATATGTTGCTTTCCCTTTTTTGGAGGAATAAATTTTTCAACCATATCGGTAAAAAGGATTACCCCAATTTTATCGTTATTATGAATTGCTGAAAAAGACAAAACAGCAGCAATTTCGGTAATTAGTTCTCTTTTAAACTGATTTTGAGTTCCGAACATTTCAGAACCACTTAAGTCAATTAAAATAATAACCGTAAGTTCGCGTTCTTCCTCATAAATTTTTACATAAGGATGATTAAATCTGGCAGTAACATTCCAATCTATAGCCCTTATACTATCTCCGTATTGATATTCTCTAACCTCGCTAAAGGTCATTCCTCTGCCTTTAAAAGCAGACTGGTACTGACCTGCAAAAATTTGTCTTGAAAGACCCCTGGTCTTTATTTCAATTTTCCTTACTTTTTTTAATAATTCCGTTGCTTCCACATCAATTCTCCTTTGGTTGGATTATTATTGTAAAAAACCATTCGTTCTTTTGCATGGCAATTGCAAACTTTTTTGTTTTTTGTTGTTCAATCCAAACAAGGTTTCCTTTATATTCATATTTCCTATTGAGAGAGTCGAGAGAAACTTTTATTAATGTATTGTCGATAATAAATTTCGAGTATTTGCATTTATTATTTTCATCGAAAAAAAACATTAGTGTTCTCATTTCATCCTCGTCTATAAATTTTATTGAGCTATGAACTCCTTTTAAAGAAGTATCGTCGCAATAATATTTAGGATACTTAGCCGTCATGTACTTCTTTATTAGATCTACGCTTTTCCCAATAAGATTTTGCCCCAAAGAACCTTGAAAAAACAAAAAGAAAAATGCAAGTGTTAAAATTAAATGTTTCATAATTCGTTTTTGGTAAAACTAAGGCACCTCAACCGTATTCAGAATTTCGTTTATTATATCTTCGGAAACAATATTTTCAGCTTCGGCTTCGTAGGTAAGTCCAATTCTATGGCGTAATACATCGTGACAAACAGCACGAACATCCTCAGGAACTACATAACCTCTTCTTCTGATAAAAGCAAAAGCTTTTGCAGCCATTGCAAGGGAAATGCTGGCACGAGGACTTGCTCCAAAGCTAATCATATTGCTGAATTTCTTTAGGTTATAAGCTTCGGGCTCGCGAGTTGCATAAACAATATCAACAATGTATCTTTCAATTTTCTCATCCATGTAAACATCTTTAACAACCGATCTTGCCTTAATAATATCTTCTGTTTTTACCACAGAATTAGCTTTAGGCATAGTTTTGGCAATATTTTCGCGGATAATAAGCTTTTCTTCTTCTCTTGTTGGATAAGTAATTACAACCTTTAGCATAAAGCGGTCGACCTGAGCTTCGGGAAGAGGATAAGTTCCTTCCTGCTCAATTGGGTTTTGGGTTGCTAAAACCAAAAACGGCTCTTCGAGTTTGTAAGTCTGGTCTCCAATGGTTACTTGTCTTTCCTGCATGGCTTCTAATAGAGCTGATTGAACCTTAGCCGGAGCTCTGTTAATTTCGTCGGCAAGAATGAAATTAGCAAAAATCGGTCCTTTTTTCACAATAAACTCCTCATTTTTCTGAGAATAAATCATAGTTCCCACCACATCGGCAGGAAGCAAATCGGGAGTAAATTGAATTCTGTTGAATTTGGCATCAATTGAATTTGCCAAAGTGTTAATTGCCAATGTCTTTGCTAATCCGGGTACTCCTTCCAATAGTATGTGTCCGTTAGAAAGAAGTCCAACCAACAAGCGTTCAACAAGGTGTTTCTGACCAACAATAACCTTTTGCATTTCCATGCTTATCATTTCAACAAAAGCGGACTCCTTTTGAATACGTTCATTTAACTCGCGTATATCAACAGTTCCGGTCATCATTTGGGTGGTGGTTAAATTTTCATCCATATTCATTTTCAATACATTTAATAGTCAATATTACGTCATTTCTAACAATGTTCAAATTTAAATGATAGAAAGTTTAATTTTTTTGTAATTTTGTTAAAAAAAGTTAACCATTTATTATATTGAAAAACAGATATTTAATACATCTTTCTTACAAAGGAACAGCCTATCATGGATGGCAAATTCAGAACAATGGAATAACCATTCAGGGAGTTTTGCAGGAAAAACTGAGTTTAATCACACGTGAAGAGATAGAAATAACAGGATGTGGAAGAACCGATACGGGTGTTCATGCACGAAATTATATTGCACATTTCGACAGTAATTTAAAGCTTGAAAACGACAAACTTGTAGGCAAACTAAATAAAATATTGCCGGTTGATATAGCAATTCATGAAATAAGAAAAGTTAGAGAAGGTTTTCATGCCAGATTTGATGCCACATATAGAACATACAAGTATTACATTGGTTTTGAAAAAGATGCATTTGCCAACGATTTGGCCTGGTTTATGTCAACCCGACCTGATGTAGCAAAAATGAATGAGGCTGCAAAAGTATTATTTGATTATGAAGATTTTACAAGTTTTGCAAAACTACATACCGATGTAAAAACCAATAATTGCAAAATTATGAAGGCTGAATGGCAAGAATACGGAGGAAAACTAGTTTTTGAAATTACAGCAGACAGATTTTTGCGAAATATGGTACGGGCAATTGTAGGAACATTAATTTTAGTGGGAAAAGGAAAGATTTCCATTGAAGATTTCAGAAAAATAATAGAAGCAAAAGACCGTTCTCTTGCTGGAACTTCGGCGCCTGCATGTGGTTTGTTTTTAGAGGAAGTTGGGTATTAAAAAAAAGGAAAAATAGCAAAATGACATTATCGGCAATATTTTGATTATTTGCCAATAATGTCTATCTTTGTTTGAAAAAAAATGTCGCATGAATGATACACGTCATATTATAAAAGATGCTTTTTATAAAAAAGATAAATTCACCTTAGAGGAGGTAATTTCTTTATGTAGTGAAGAAGAACCATTTGTCAGTCGTAATGCTCTTGTTATTCTTTTAAACCGGTTAATAAAAGAAGGAAAACTAATACGAATAGGGAAAGGTATTTATTCCTTCCGGATTAAAATTAATTACAAACCCTTTATTTCAGAAGATATTATTGAACTATGGAAAATGATTACTGAGAAATTCCCTTATGGATTATTTTGCATTTGGAGCACAAAATTATTCAATGAATTTATGGTACATCAATCCTCTAATTTTTATACCATTATTGAATCAGAAAAAGAAAATGCGGAATTTGTATTTAATTTCCTAAAAGAAAACAAATACGAAGCTTTTCTGAATCCAAGTGAAGAGGTAACCAATTTATACACTATTTTTTCAGAAAACACGGTAATTATTAAAAATTTGATTACTGAATCACCTCTTTTAAAAACAG